>DALYGT010000036.1:0-3860 GCA_031971375.1 Burkholderiales bacterium
GCTCAACCGTCTGCTGCTGCCCGACACCGTGGGCACCGGCGGCGACTCGCACACGCGCTTCCCGATCGGCATCAGCTTCCCGGCCGGCTCAGGCCTGGTCGCCTTCGCCGCCGCCACCGGCGTGATGCCGCTGGACATGCCGGAGTCGGTGCTGGTGCGCTTCAAGGGCCAGATGCAGCCGGGCGTGACCCTGCGCGACCTGGTCCACGCCATCCCGCTCTACGCCATCAAGCAGGGCCTCCTCACCGTGGCCAAGCAGGGTAAGAAGAACATCTTCTCGGGGCGCGTGCTCGAGATCGAGGGTCTGCCGGATCTGAAAGTGGAGCAGGCCTTCGAGCTGAGCGATGCCTCGGCCGAGCGCTCCGCTGCCGGCTGCACCATCAAGCTCAACCCCGAGCCGATCAAGGAGTACCTCAACAGCAACATCGTGCTGATGAAGAACATGATCGCCGACGGTTACGCCGACCGCCGCACGCTGGAGCGCCGCATCAAGGCGGTCGAGGCGTGGCTGGCCGACCCGCAGCTGCTTGAGGCAGACACCGACGCCGAGTACGCGGCGGTGATCGAGATCGACCTCGCCGACATCAAGGAGCCGATCGTCTGCTGCCCCAACGACCCGGACGACGCCAAGTTCATGTCCGAGGTGGCCGGCACCCAGATCGACGAGGCCTTCATCGGCTCGTGCATGACCAACATCGGCCACTTCCGCGCAGCGGCCAAGCTGCTCGGCGGCGCGCGCGACATCCCGGTCAAGCTGTGGGTCGCCCCGCCGACCAAGATGGACGAGTCGGAGTTGATCAAGGAAGGCCACTACGCCACCTTCGGCACCGCTGGTGCGCGCACCGAGATGCCGGGCTGCTCGCTGTGCATGGGCAACCAGGCGCAGGTCAAGGAGGGTGCCACCGTGATGTCGACCAGCACCCGCAACTTCCCCAACCGTCTGGGCAAGAACACCAACGTGTTCCTCGGCAGTGCCGAACTGGCAGCGGTCTGCTCGAAGCTGGGCCGCATCCCGACGCTGGCCGAGTACCACGAGGCGATGGGCATCATCAACGCGGACGCCGGCAACATCTACCGCTACATGAACTTCGACCAGATCGACGAGTACGCAGAGACAGCCAAGGGCGTCACCGTCTGAGACGGCTCTGCTAAACCCTGCGCCCGCCGCCCGCTGAGGGTTGGCGGGCGCAATTTTTTGATGGATCAAAACGCGTCTTGCCACCTGCGCTTTCTTTGGTGACGCGCCAGGTGATTTCGACGGGTCCGGCGCACGCCGCTGGACCGTTTCATGCGCTTGAAACATGAGGTTCATGCAAGTTGGCCAAACTGGCAGCCTTACTCTGCTTGAGCGGCACACCATGATCGATCTCGACCCTGAACACCACGAGGAACTCATACGGCGCATCCGCGAGGAGATCGTCGACGGCCTCGACGAGGAGATGGAACTCGAGATCGAGGATGGCCAAGGCAGTGAGTCGGGCCTGAGCCTCGACGAACGGCGACAAGCGCGCGTCCAGTACTTTCGCGAGCTGTTCCGCCTGCAGGGCGAACTGGTCAAGCTGCAGGAATGGGTCGCCCACACCGGCGAGAAGGTCGTCATCCGGTTCGAAGGCCGCGATGCTGCAGGCAAGGGCGGCGCCATCAAGCGCATCACGCAACGCCTCAACCCGCGCGTCTGCCGCGTCGTGGCGCTGCCCGCCCCCAACAGCCGCGAGAAGACGCAGTGGTATTTCCAGCGCTACGTGCCGCATCTGCCGGCAGCAGGCGAGATCGTGCTGTTCGACCGCAGCTGGTACAACCGCGCCGGCGTCGAGCGGGTCATGGGTTTCTGTTCGGAGGACGACGTCGAGGAGTTCTTCCGTTCGGTGCCCGAGTTCGAACGCATGCTGGTGCGCTCCGGCATCCGCCTCATCAAGTACTGGTTCTCGATCACCGACGAAGAACAGCATCTACGCTTCCTCGGCCGCATCCACGACCCGCTCAAGCAGTGGAAGCTGTCGCCGATGGACCTCGAGAGTCGCCGCCGTTGGGAGTTCTACACGCGCGCCAAGGAAGACATGATCGAGCGGACCCACATCCCGGAGGCGCCGTGGTGGGTGGTGCAAGCCGTCGACAAGAAGAAAGCACGCCTCAACTGCATCCGGCACCTCCTCGAGCAGTTCGCGTATCACGAGATCGAGCGGACGCCGATCGCGCTACCCGAGCGCGAGCGCCACGCCGATTACACGCGGCACCCGCTGCCGGCGTCGATCTACGTGCCCGAGGTCTACTGAGCAGCGTCTCACCGCGGTCGTGGCATGATTCGGGCCCGTTTGTCTCAGGGCCCGACAGGACCCCATGCCCATCACCCCGGAACTGATCGCCGGCCAGGTCATGCTGGCCTCTCCACTCTTTGTGTTGGTATTCCTCGGCTTTGCACTCGGCCGCTGGGGCGGCTGGGGCGCGGAGGCGAGCAAGGCACTCTCGGCCTTTGTCTTCACCATCGCCATGCCGGCGATGCTGTTCCGCCAGATGGCCACTTTCGGCGACCTGTCCGGCGTCGACGCGCGACTGCTGATCGCCTTCTTCGGCGGCTGCGCGGTGGTGTTCCTGGTCGGGCGTCTGCTCAGCTGGCGCCTGTTCGGACACGATGGCACGCAGCAGTCGGTGTTCGCCCTTGGCGGCGTCTTCTCCAACAACGTCCTGCTCGGCATCCCGATCGCCCACCTGTTGCTGACCGAGCGGCACATCCCGCCGGTTGCCCTGGCGCTGGTCTTCAATGCGCTCATCCTGTGGACGCTGGTGACGCTCTCGGTCGAGTGGTCACGCCACGGCGAGTTCTCGCTGCGCGGCATCGGTCGCACCGCCAAGGGCGTATTGACCAACCCGGTGGTGGCGTCGATCGTCGGTGGCGCAGCCTACGGTTTTGCCGGGCTCACCATCCCGCCCCCGATCGAGCGGCCGATGGCCATGCTGGCGGCGGCAACCGGGCCCATGTCGCTCGTTGCGCTTGGTCTGAGCCTCGCCGAATTCGGCATCCGCCAGGGGTGGCGCGCCAGCAGCACCATCGCGGCGGTCAAGCTGGTCCTGCACCCGCTGGCGGTGTGGGGCATCGCGCGAGCGATCGGACTGCCGCTGATCGAGACGCAGGCGGTGGTGATGATGGCCTCGCTGGCTACCGGCGTGAACGTCTACCTGATGTCGCGCCACTTCGAGTCGCTCGAGGGTGAGATCCCGGCGGCGCTGCTCATCTCGACCGCACTCTCGGCGGTCACCGTGCCTTTGTGGATCGCCCTGACGGCGAACTGAGCGCGACCCGCCGGGCCCACAACAGCGTCACTCCCAAAAAGGCAGCCCGCAAAAAAGCCGCCCTCGCGGCGGCTTCTTTGGGTCAGTTTTTCTGTTCCGCCGGCGCCATGGGGCGCCAGCAGGCAGGACCGGCGATTACTCGAAAGCCTTGACCTTGGTCGGGAACGCGCCGTCGGAACGACCCTTAAGGTAGGAGTACAGCGCATCGATCTTGTCGGCACCGAGCGCGCCGTGCGGGGGCATGCCCTTTTCCGGACGGCCATTGGTGATGGTGGTGATCACCTCGTCCTTGGTCAGCTTCTTGAGCGACTCGACCAGGGCGGGACCGACCAGACCTTCCTGGTTGGGGCCGTGGCAGCGTTCGCAAGCCGCCGAACGCCAGGTTTGGAAACCCTTGTAGGTCTTGGCATCAACCATGCCGTCCTTGACCGTGTAGGGGGCATCGTCGGCCATGACCGGAGCGGCAAGGCCCAACAGCAGGGCGGACAGAACAACGCGCTTCATTTGAACATCTCCTCCGTGACAGTTTGAGTCGCTTAACGACGTCTAGATTCTAGATTGTGTCGGCGACC
>DALYGT010000036.1:3960-8750 GCA_031971375.1 Burkholderiales bacterium
CCGTGACAGTTTGAGTCGCTTAACGACGTCTAGATTCTAGATTGTGTCGGCGACCCTGTATATAACGCTGTCACCAAGAACCCGTTTACCGGGCCACTGCAGGCAGCGCGCGTGTCAGTCGACAATGCGCTCGCGACCGGCGCTGCGGGACCCCACCGAGCGCGCGAGCTCCGGGGCTGCAGCGCGCGGTGCGCGGATGCGGGCCTGCGCCAGCGCGGCACGGTCCTCTTCCTGGTCGAGATGGAGGCGACGCTCGCGCACGGCCTCGATCCAGCGTCGGCGGTCTTCCGGCGACGCCTGATAGAAGTTCTGCTGCATATGCTCGACGTCTTGGCGCAGCGACTGGCGTTCTGCGGCAGACAGCGGTGAATCCACCTCGGGCGGCGCTTCGGCAGTGGCACCGGCGCTGGCGGGGATCGCGGGCAACGCGATGGCATAGAGACTCAAAGCACCGGCTGACGCCAGAAGACCGTGTCGTGACAATCGAGGAGCCTCCGCAGGGCTGCCGCCAAGGGCGCGGCGACGGACTGGCAGACTAGGTCTGGAATCTTTCTTGACCGTGTCTGACGACGCGCCAAGTGTTACCAGATGTAAGAGCCTGACGCGCTGCCCTGTTTTGCTACAGTTGGGCTCTCGCGGAGAGGACACGATGAGCGACGGCGAACGGATCCTGGTGGTGGACGATGATGTGCGCTTGCGCGACCTGCTGGTGCGCTATCTCGGCGAGAACGGGTTCCGCGTCCGTAGCGCTGCCGACGCTGCCAGCATGGAGATCGAGCGTCGACGCGAACCGGTAGACCTGCTGGTGCTCGACCTGATGCTGCCGGGCGAGGACGGTCTCTCCATCTGCCGCCGTCTGCGAGCCGAGCAGGAGCAGTTGCCGATCGTCATGTTGACCGCGCGTGGCGAGGAGGTCGACCGCATCGTCGGTCTGGAGATGGGCGCCGACGATTACCTGCCCAAGCCCTTCAACCCGCGCGAACTGCTCGCCCGCATCCGTGCCGTGCTGCGCAGGCGCGGCACGGCCCCAGCGGGTTCGGCCGCGCCCCTGCAGGGTGGCCGAGTGGTGTTCGGTCCGTTCACCCTCGACCTTGCGACGCGGCAACTGTCGCGCGACGGCGAGCCCCTGCCGCTGACCAGCGGCGAGTTCTCGGTGCTCAAGGTGCTGGTCGAGCATGCGCGGCGACCGCTCTCACGCGACCAACTCATGGAACTGGCACGTGGCCGCGAGCACGAGGCTTTCGACCGCGCCATCGACGTGCAGATCTCGCGGCTGCGCAAGCTGATCGAGGACAGCACGGGCCAGCCGCGCTATATCCAGACGGTCTGGGGCTATGGCTACGTCTTCGTGCCGGATGGTGAGCGCAGTGCCTGAGGCGGCGGCTGGCCCGACGACGGGCAACGGCCCGCCGAGAACCAGCGCATCTGCCGTCCCCGCTGCGGCCAAGCGCAACCCGAGCTGGTGGCGCCGGCGGCTGCCCGACACCATGTTCGGGCGCACCATGCTACTCATCGCGGCGCTCATCACCAGTGGTCACTATGCCTGGGTCAGCGTCAGCGAGCGCCTCGAGACGCCGCTACGCGCCTACTGGGCGGCCCACGAGGCGGTCAGCATCGTCAACCTCACCCGTGCCGCGCTGCTCGCATCCCACGCCAGCCGCCGTCTCATGCTCCTGGCCGAGCTGTCGTCGAGCGAGAGCATCCAGCTCTACCCGCTGGAGATGCTGCCGCTCGAGGGCAACCCGCACCTGACGCCGCTGCAGAAGGGCATCATCGAGGAATTGCGCAAGGAGCTCGGCCCGACCACCCTGGTCGGCTTCGACCGCCACAACATCAATGGCCTGTGGGTCAGTTTCGACCTCGGCCCCGACCGCTACTGGCTGGTCATCCCGCGCGCGCCGACCCGCGAGGACCGCTCGCTGGCGTGGGCCGGCTGGAGCGCGCTGGTGCTGGTGCTGTCGATGCTCGGTGCGGCGATCATCGTGCGGCGGCTCAACCAGCCGCTGGCTGATCTGTCCAATGCCGCACGCCGCCTCGCCTCTGGCGGCCGACCCGAGCGCCTGCAAGAGGACGGTCCCCAGGAGATCGCCACCCTGATCCGCGCCTTCAACGGCATGGCGCGCAACCTGGAACGCGCCGAGAATGACCGCGCCATGCTGTTGGCCGGCGTCTCGCATGACCTGCGAACGCCGCTGACGCGTCTGCTCCTCGGCGTCGAGATGCTCCCCGACAGCATCGATGAGCAGGGCCGCAACGCCATGATCGGGGACATCGACGACATCAACGCGATCATCGGCCAGTTCCTCAATTTCGTGCGCGACGCCGACAGCGAACAGCCCGCCCGTATCGACCCTGCGGGTCTGGTGGAGAACCTTGCGAGCCGCTACGTCGAACGCGGCCAGGATCTGCAGACCGACACCCGCGAGGCCCCACGCGAGGTCGTGCTGCGCCCGCTCTCGATACGCCGCATGCTGCAGAACCTCATCGACAACGCCTTCCGCTACGGCAGCCCGCCGGTACAGGTGTCGGTACGGCGAGAGGTCGCTGAGATGGTGATCGAAGTACTCGACCGCGGTCCGGGCATCCCCACTGACGCGATCGAGCGTGTCCTGCAACCCTTCACCCGCCTCGACATGGCGCGTGGTGGTGGCGGCACCGGGCTGGGTCTGGCGATCGTCGACCGCATCGTTCGTCAGCATGGCGGCTCGCTGGAACTCGGTCCGCGCGAAGGCGGCGGGCTGGCGGTGCGCGTCCGCCTGCCGCTCGACTGCCGTCAGCCGACTGCTGCTTGAATCGGCAACAGCAGGCAAACCGCCTCGCAGGCGATGCCCTCGCCGCGGCCGGTGAAGCCGAGTCGCTCGGTGGTCGTGGCCTTAACGTTGATGGCGCCGGTCTCAACGCCGAGGTCTGCGGCGATGTTCTGCACCATCGCCGGGATGTGCCGCGCGAGCCTTGGCGCTTGGGCGATCACCGTGACGTCAAGGTTGCCGGTGCACCAGCCGGCGGTGGCGACCCGTGCCACCACCTCGCGCAGCAGGACACGGCTGTCGGCGCCGGCAAAGGCCGGGTCGGTATCCGGGAAATGCCGGCCGATGTCACCGAGCGCAGCGGCACCAAGCAGGGCGTCGCAGACCGCGTGCAGTACCACGTCGGCATCGGAGTGGCCGAGCAGGCCGCGCTCATGCGCGATCCTGACGCCGCCAAGGATGAGTGCCCGCCCCTCGGCGAATGCGTGAACGTCAAAACCGTGACCGATGCGCATCATGGCGCCTCCTTGCAGAGCAGTGCACGCGCCAAGCGAAGGTCCTCGGCGAGGGTGACCTTGAAATTGACCGACTCACCGCGCACCAGCAGCGGCCGCAGGCCGAGCCGTTCGATCGCCGAGGCCTCATCGGTGATACCGATGCGATCGCCGGCCAGCGCCTGACGCAGCAGGCCAGTACGGAACATCTGCGGCGTCTGCGCCGCCCACAAGCGCTCGCGCTCGACCGTCGAACTGACGCGGCCATCGTCGTCGCAGCGCTTGACCGTGTCCGCCACCGGCAGCGCCAACAGGCCACCGACCGGGTCGTCGCCGACCTCGTCGATGAGTCGCGACAGGGCCACAAGCGAGAGACCGGGCCGGGCAGCGTCGTGGACCAGCACCCAGTCGCTGTCCGCAGCATCGAGGCACTCGATGCCCGCAGCGACGCTGTCGGCACGGGTCGCCCCGCCCACCGGCGCAAAATCGACGCGGCTGTCGAAACGACCGGTCGGCGGGCGCCGTTCGTCGTCGGGCGAGACGACGACGACGATGCCGTGCAGACGCGTCTCGGTGAGCAGCGCGTCGAGTGTACGGTGCAGCATGCAATCGCCGCCGAGGTCGAGGTACTGCTTGGGCATCCCGGCGCCGACGCGGCTGCCGCCGCCTGCTGCCGGCACCACGGCGAAGAGGCGCTCAGTCACCGAGCCCCCGGCGCCGTGTCGACCATTCGTCTGCGAGCCTCTGCTCGACGCGGCGATCGACGGTGGCCAGCCGGTCGTCATGGCGTTGCTCGAGCACCCCATAGCGGCGCAGGTCCCGGGTCCGGTCCTGCCATTCGCCAACGGCGTGACGCCATGCGTCCTCGAGCCGCTCGATCTCGACCACCTGCTGTTTCAGTGCCTCGTCGATGCGCGCGATGAAGGCCAAGGTGTCGCGCCAGCGGCCCGGATCGACGCCGCCTGCACCAGTCTCCATCAGTTGCTGGGCGTATTGGTCGCGATAGCCACGCAGGACGTCGGCTTTGTTGCGGGCCTCGGCGAGCTGGGCGGCTGACAGATTGACCAGCCGACCCGCCGCCGCCTCGCGGAACTCCGCCAGTTCCTGCACCGCCCGGAGGGGGAATCTGCGCTCTGTCATGGCCGTCAGCCGATGAGGCTCTCGAGCGCGGCGCGACTCTCGGCAAGCGGTGCCGCCTCGTGCATGCCCTGCATCAGGAATTGCTCCATGGCCGGGTGCAGGCGGACCGCGTCGTCGAGCATGCGGTCGTTGCCAGGCACGTATGCGCCGATCGAGATCAGGTCGCGCGACCGCTGATAGCGGGAGTAAAGGGCACGAAAACGCCGAGCCCGCTCGAGGTCACGCGATTCGACGATGTCCGGCATGACGCGGCTGATCGAGGCCTCGATGTCGATCGCCGGATAGTGGCCGGCGTCCGCCAGCGCGCGCGACAACGTGATGTGGCCGTCGAGGATGGCGCGGGCGGCATCGGCGACCGGGTCTTGCAGGTCGTCGCCCTCGGCAAGCACCGTGTAGAACGCGGTGATGG
>DALYGT010000037.1:0-5903 GCA_031971375.1 Burkholderiales bacterium
CGCCAGCACCACGCCGCCGAGCGTTCCGACCACCTGCGAGCCCAGCGACACCGTGCCGAGGCCGCCGAGGGCTTCGGCGCCAAAGATCCCGGCAGCGATGCCGCCCCAAGCCCCACACAGCCCGTGCAGCGGCCAGACACCGAGGACATCGTCGATCTTCCAGCGGTTCTGCGTCAGGGTGAACAGGTGCACAAAGAGGAAGCCGGCCGCCACCCCGGTGACCAGCGCGCCGACCGGGTGCATCACGTCCGAACCGGCGCACACCGCGACCAACCCGGCGAGCGGCCCGTTGTGGACGAAGCCGGGGTCGTTGCGGCCGGCGATCAGCGCGGCGAGGGTGCCGCCGACCATGGCCATGAGGGAGTTCAGCGCCACCAGGCCATTGACCACCTCGAGCTTCTGCGCGCTCATCACGTTGAAGCCGAACCAGCCGACCGAGAGGATCCACGCACCCAAGGCGAGGAACGGGATCGATGAAGGCGGGTGCGCTGCCATGCCGCCGTCCCGCTGGTAGCGGCCACGCCGCGGGCCGAGCAACAACACCGCACCAAGCGCGACCCAGCCACCAAAGGCATGGACCACCACGCTGCCGGCGAAGTCATGGAAAGGCTTGCCGAACTGCGCCTCGAGCAGCGCCTGGATACCGAGGTTGTTGTTCCAGACGATGCCCTCGAAGAACGGGTACAGCAGGCCGACGATGACCGCCGTGGCCGCAAGTTGCGGGCCAAAGCGTGCGCGCTCGGCGATGCCGCCCGAGACGATGGCCGGGATCGCCGCGGCAAAAGTCAGCAGGAAGAAGAACTTGACGAGGTCATAGCCGCCGTTGGCTGCCAGTGTCTGGGCACCCGTCAAGAAGTGCACCCCGTAGGCCACGCCATAGCCGACGAAGAAGTAGGCGATGGTGGAAACGGAGAAATCGACGAGGATCTTGACCAGCGCATTGACCTGGTTCTTGCGCCGCACCGTGCCCACCTCAAGAAAGGCAAAGCCGGCATGCATGGCCAGCACCATGATGGCGCCGAGAAGGATGAAGAGAACGTCGGAAGAGGTCTTGAAGGCATCCATGGTGTGGGCTTGGGCGTGATGAAAAAAGCGGCTCTGGCGGCCGTGCGGCAAAACTGTGCACAGGCAAGCAAGAACCACGCCCAAAATCGTGCCCGCGCTCACCACTGCAGTGCAACTCTCCTGAAATGAACGGCTTGCGCGCACCGAAATGACTCAGACAGCGGCCTCCGGACCCATGAGCCCCTCACGTTGCCCTGCTGCGGCGCACGCGTGCACCAGCATGGTGCGATTACCGTCGTTCCCCGCGACCCTGCTAGCATCCACCCATGCTCGAGTTCGCCGTTATCCCGGTCACCCCCTTTGTGCAGAACACCACGCTGGTGTGGTGCAGCGAGACGTGTGCGGCCGCGCTCATCGACCCCGGTGGCGAGGTCGACCGCCTGCTCGAAGAGGTGCAAGGCCGCGGGCTCACGCTGGAGGCGGTCTGGCTCACGCATGGCCACCTCGACCACTGCGGCGGCTCGCTCGAGTTGCGTGAGCGCATGGGCGTCCCGATCGTCGGCCCGCAGCGCGAGGACGCATTCTGGATCGACGCCATGGCGCAACAGGCACAGATGTTCGGCTTTGGCAGCCCGCGTGCTTTCGTGCCCGACCGTTGGCTCGAGGACGGCGACACGGTGACGCTGGGCAACCTCACGTTCGAGGTCTACCACGCCCCCGGCCATACGCCGGGCCACGTCATCTTCTTCAACCGCAGAGCAGGCTGGGCGCAGGTCGGCGATGTACTGTTCCGCGGCTCGATCGGGCGCAGCGATTTCCCGCGCGGCAATCACGCACAGTTACTGGCCTCGATCCGCAACAAGCTGTGGCCGCTCGGCCGCGACGTCGCCTTCGTGCCCGGCCACGGACCGATGTCGACCTTTGGTGATGAGCGCGACGACAATCCGTTCGTCGCCGACGGCCAGCGCTAGGCAGCGGCGGCAGAACTGGTTTTGCGGCTCAGGCGCTCGCCATGAGTTGCTGGTACTTGTCCATCAACTCCCCACGGCTCTCGCGCCGCTGCGGGTCGAGCATGATGCAGCTGACCGGGCAGACCTCCATGCACTGCGGCTCATCGAAATGGCCGACACACTCTGTGCAGCGCTCCGGGGCGATCTGGTAGATGTCCTTGCCCTGCGAGATGGCCGAGTTCGGGCACGCCGGCTCGCACACGTCGCAGTTGATACAGTCGTCAGTGATCAGCAGAGCCATGGTCTTTTGTCGGTTCGGTTTCGCCGGCACATCGCGGGCACACGGGTCGATGCCGCTTGCAGACAGCCCCGACCCCCGTCCTGTAGCCTTAGCACATTCTAGTTGCGCCGTCGTTGCAGCTCAAAGCCCGGTGTTGAGCCGACGCACTCAGGACGATCCCGAGCGTCTGGCCTCCAAGGCGCGTACCACGCACGGATGCACGAACTGGTTCACGTCGCCGCCGAGTCTGGCGATCTCGCGCACGATGGTCCCGGACAGGAACATGTACTGCTCGGAAGGGGTGAGGAAGACCGTTTCGACATCCGGCCGCATGCGGCGATTCATGCCGGCCAACTGGAACTCGTACTCGAAGTCGGACACGGCGCGCAGTCCGCGCAAGAGGAAACTCGCGCCTTCCCGCTCGAGAAAATCGATCAACAGACCCTCGAAGCCCACGACCCGCACATTCGGTGTGCCAGCCAGCGCTTCCGCAGCCAGTGCGACGCGCTCGTCGAGGCTGAACATCGGCGACTTGCCACTGCTGCCGGCAACAGCCACCACCACCTCGGAGAACATCTGGCTGGCGCGACGGACCAGGTCCTCGTGGCCGCGCGTCATCGGGTCGAAAGTGCCCGGATAGACGATGCGTTGGCGTGGCGATTGCATCTCAGGCCGCACGGGTCACCAGGCCATAGTGGACGCGACCGGCACGGTCTTGGCGCAGCAGCTGCCAACCGGATGGCGCCACGAGGGGCGCTGCGTCCTCAACATAGACGCGCGCGTCATCCGCGAGCAGGCGCGGCAGCGATTCGAGGCACTGCGGCAGCAGACCGAGTGCATAGGGCGGGTCGAGAAACACGACATCGAAGCGGTGTTCTGGCTGCGCATCACGCAAAAAGTGTAGCGCATCAGCGCGCCTCACCTGCACCGCCGCACCGGCCCCGAGCGTCTCGCAGTGCGCCAGCAGCTGGCGGGCGGCGCGCGCATCGGCCTCCACTAGCGTGACCTGCGCGGCCCCGCGCGAAGCGGCCTCGAGTCCGAGCGCACCGCTGCCGGCGAACAGGTCGAGGCAATGCAGTCCGTCAAGGTGCTGACCGAGCCAGTTGAAGACGGTCTCGCGCACACGGTCCGGCGTCGGGCGCAAGCCCTCGACGGGCGCGACGGCCAACTGCCTGCGACGCCACTGCCCACCGATGATGCGCAGGACACCGGGGCCGGACGCCGCGGCAGACTTGGCGCGGCCCGGTGCGGCTGACTTACCGGCGCCGGCCGCTGCAACTGGCGCGCGCGAACTACGGCGCGACGTCGTCACCGGCAACGACCACTGTGACCATGCGCGCCGGATCGACTCTTCGCTTGAAGGCGTCGTGGATCTGCGCCACCGTCACTGCGTCGATGTTGGCGGTGAACTCGTCGATGTACGCAAGCGGCAGCCGATAGAAGGCGACCATCGCCAGATAGTCGAGGATCTTTCGGTTGTTCTCGATGCGCAGCGGGAAACCGTCGATGAGGTTGGACTTGGCGGCCTGGAGTTCCTCCTCGGTCGGACCCTCGGCGATGAACCGCGCCAAGGTCTCTCGCACCACGCCGAGCGCCTCGCCGGCGCTCTCACGCTTGGTCTGGAGGCCGACCATGAACGGCCCGTCCTCGAGCCGCGGGAGAAAATAACTGTACACGCTGTAGGCAAGCCCGCGCTTCTGACGCACCTCGTTGGTCAGCCGGGAGACGAAACCGCCGCCACCGAGGATGTAGTTGCCGACGTAGAGCGGGAAGTAATCGGGGTCACCCCGGCGCATGCCCGGCTGACCGACCTGGATGTGCGCCTGCGTCGCCGGGTGCTGCACGCGCACCTCGCTCGGGCCGCTCATCGGCGCGACCGCCGGCAGGTCTGCTGGATCAGGATCGCCCGCCGGCAAACCGGCGGTCAGCTTTTCGGCCAGCGCCTCGGCGCCGGCGCGGTCGATGTCGCCGACCATCACCACCACCGCGCCACCGGCTTTGTAACGCTCGCGGTAGAACGCTACCACGTCGTCACGGGTGATACGCGCCACCGACTCGGGGTCCGCATCGCGGCCATACGGATGTTGTCCAAAAACGGCGCGGCTGAACGCACGCTCGGCCAGCGTCTCGGGCTTGGTCTCGGCTTCCTTGAGGCCACTGATGGTGCGCGCCTTCTCCCGCTCGAGCACCGCCTGCGGAAAGGCCGGTCCAGACAGCAGCGTCGCCAGCAAGGCAGTGGACGACTCGAGTTCCGTCTTGCTGCTCAAGGTGCGCAGGCTGAAGCCGGCGAGGTCGTCATCGACACTCGGTCCCATCTGCGAGCCCGTGTCGGCGATGCGCTCGGAGACCTGCTGCTCGCCGAGGCTGGCGGTCCCGGCGGAGATGAGGTGCGCGGTGAGCCCGGCAGTGCCGGCCGGGTGCGAGCCCTCCCAGGCGTTGCCGGCGCGGAACTGGATGCTGACGTCGAGCATCGGCAAGCCGTGGTTCTCGACGAGGAAGACACGTACGCCTGCCGCAGTCTGCCAATTCTGGACTGGCAGGGCAGCCTCGGCGAGCGGGGCGAGGAGCAGAGCAACAAGGGCAAGGAAGAGGCGCATGGCGGGTCTCGGTAAGCGGTTCGTCAACAACAGGGCGGCGATCGTGGGGCTGGTGCGGGGTCAGTGGCGCATGCCGCGCGGCGGGCCCTTGGGCTTGCCGCCCGCCGGCATCGGCTGCGGGTCGAGCACCGCGACGGTCAGCGAATCGTCGACGAGCAGTTCGCGCGCCACCTGCTGGATCTGCGCAGCGGTGACGTCGTGGATCTTCTGCAGCAGCAGCGCCTCGGTGCGATGGCCGAGGCCGGCCGACTCGAGCTGGCCGATCATGCTCGCCTGTGCGCTGATGCTGTCACGCGCGAACACCTGCCCGGCGATGACCTGCGAACGGGCGCGCGCCAACTCCTCCGGCTTGACGCCGTCGTCGGCGATACGCTTGATCTGCTCGCGCAACGCCGCCTCGAGGTCGTCCACCGAATGCCCCGGCGCCGGCGCGCCGCCGACCATGAACAGGGCCGGGCCGCGGCCGATGCCGTCATACCCGGCATCGACATCGACAGCGATGCGCTGCTCGCGCACCAGATGCGTCTTGAGACGCGCGCCGGGATAGCCGTCGAGCACGCCCGCGAGCACGTCGAGCGCGTACGGCATCCAGTCGTGTTCAGGGTCGGTGAGGAGAGGCGCGCGCCACGCCATGGTCACGGTCGGCTCCTCGGCCACCGCCTTGACGCGGACGCGGCGGATGCCGGCCTGCGTCGGCTCGTTCTGCGGCTTGCGCACCGGCAGCACCGACGGCTCGAGCGGTCCGAAGAACTTTTGCGCGAGCTTGACCACGGCATCGGGCTCGACGTCGCCGACCACCACCAGCGTGGCATTGTTCGGCGCATACCAGCGCTTGTACCAGGCGCGAACGTCGTCGATGGTCAGATTGCGGAGGTCATCCATGTAGCCGATGACCGGGATGCGGTAGGGATGCGCTTGCAGCGCGGTGCCCATCATCGTCTCGTAGACCTGACTGCCGGGCTGGTCCTCGATGCGCCAGCGGCGCTCTTCCATGACGACCTGGATCTCCTTCTTGAACTCGGCCTCGTCGAGCACCAGGTTGCGCATGCGGTCGGCCTCGAGCTCGAGGAC
>DALYGT010000037.1:6003-7356 GCA_031971375.1 Burkholderiales bacterium
CCAAAGGCGTTGGGGCAGAGCGGGCATCCGGCTGGACATGGCAGAGGGCTACAATCCGGTTGTCTATCGAGACCCCTCCGACCCCGTCACGCATGGTTAGTTTCTTCGGCAAGTCCTCCGCGCCGGCTGCGCCCGCGGCGGATGCTTCCGCGCAGCCCGCACCCGGTTGGCGAGAACGCCTGCGCAGTGGGCTCAGCCGGGTCAGCGGCGCACTGGGCGAGGCGCTCGGCACCGTGGTGCATGGCCGCCGCGCCATCGACGCCGAGGTCTACGACGATCTCGAGGCGGCACTGCTGGCAGCTGACGTCGGCATCGGTGCGACCCAGGGCTTGCTCGACGAGCTGCGTCGCACCGTGACCCGTGACGCACTGGCCGACGTCGATGCCCTGCGCGGCGCATTGCGGGCAGCATTGCTCGCCCGCCTGCAAGTCCTCGAGCAGCCGCTCGACACCTCGACGCACCGCCCGTTCGTCGTGATGGTCGCGGGCGTCAACGGCAGCGGCAAGACCACCTCGATCGGCAAGCTGGCACGCTGGTTCCAGAGCCACGGGCAGAGGCCGCTTCTGGCAGCGGGTGACACGTTCCGCGCCGCTGCGCGCGAGCAGCTCAAGGTCTGGGGCGAACGCAACGGCATCGACGTCATCGCGCAGGAAAGCGGCGACCCGGCCGCCGTGGTGTTCGACGCCATCAACGCTGCGCGCGCGCGCAACGCCGACATCGTCATCGCCGACACCGCCGGCCGCTTGCCCACCCAGCTGCACCTGATGGACGAACTCGCCAAGGTGCGGCGCGTCATCGCCAAGGCCGATGCCAGCGCCCCGCATGAGGTTCTGCTGGTGATCGACGCGCACATCGGCCAGAACTCGCTGGCGCAGATCGCCGCCTTCGACAAGGCGGTGGGGGTCAGCGGTCTGGTGGTCACCAAGCTGGACGGCACTGCCAAGGCTGGCGTGCTGGTCGCGCTCGCCTGCAGCGCGCGGCCGATCCCGGTGCGCTTCGTCGGCGTCGGCGAGGGGCTCGAAGACCTCCAACCGTTCAACGCCCGCGAGTTCGTGGAGGCACTGGTGCCATGAGGCCGGCCGCATGATCACCCTGCAGAAGGTCGGCAAGCAGTATCGCGGGGGTGCCAGTGCGCTCAGCGGCGTCGACCTGCAGATCGCCGGCGGCGAGATGGTGGTGCTGCTCGGTCCCTCCGGCGCCGGCAAGAGCACGCTGTTGCGCCTGATGGGCGGCATCGAGCGCGCCTCCTCGGGCACGGTCGAGATCTTCGGGCAGGACACCGCACGACTCGACCCCGGCCGGCTGGCGCTGGTGCGCCAGCAGATCGGCCTCATCTTCGAGGACTTCAAGCTG
>DALYGT010000037.1:7456-8748 GCA_031971375.1 Burkholderiales bacterium
GTCGGCACGACGGTGGTGGTGGCGACCCACGACCCGGTGTTCCGCGACCGCCTCGCCGGGCGCGCGGTGCAGGTCGAGGCGGGCATCGTGCGTGCCGCCGAAGCGGTTGCCACGCGCCGGGGGGTGGTGCGATGAATGCCCCGGTCCAGTGGTTCCGCGCCTACGTGGCGGCGCTCTTGCAACTGCTGCGCGAACCGGTCGCCAGCCTGTTCAACCTGCTCGCCTTGGCCAGCGCCTTTGGGCTCGGGCTGGCGGCAGTGGTCTGGCTCGGCGATGCCAGCCTCGGCCGCGCCAGCATCGGCGAGCGGCTCTCACCGCAGATCACGCTGGTGCTGCGCAGCAGCATCAACGACGCCGCCCGCAGCCGCCTGCAACGCGACCTGCAGGGTACCGATGGCATCCGCGCGGTCCGCTTCATCGGCCGTGACGATGCACTCGAGCGCCTCTCGCGCGGGCTTGGCGACGAGCACCTGCTCGAGGGCCTCGGCAGCAACCCGCTGCCTGACGTCATCGCCGTCAACTTGGCACCTGACCTTGCGGCGCCACGCGTCGATGCCCTGCTCAAGTCGTGGCGCAGTCGCAACGAGGTCGAGCAGGTGCTGGCCGACCGCGAGGGTGTCGAGCGCCTGCGACGCATCGGCAGCGCTGCGCGGCTGATGGCGCAGGCGGTGGTCGCGCTGCTGCTTGCCAGCGGTGCCGTGGTGGTGTTCAACACCATCCGTCTGCAGCTCGCCGGCCGGCAGCAGGAGGTCGAGTTGTTCCGCCTCCTCGGGGCGCCTGCGTCATTCGTGCGACGTCCTTTCGTCGCCCGCGGCACCTTGCTGGCGTTGGCCGGCGGCGCGGTCGGCTGGGGCCTTGCGGAAGCGCTGGTGCGACTGGTCGCGGCGTGGATCGGGCCGCTCGCCGCGGCATGGGGCTTCGGTGCGCCACCCGCTGCGGTGCCGGTGCAGAGCGGCCTTGCCTTCCTCGGGATCACCGTACTGATCGGGTGGTTCGCAGCGTGGCTGGGCGTGACGCGCCACCTCATCGCCACCGACCGCCGCTAGGAGCACCCTCGCCGAGCGCCCCGGCCTGATCGCGATCATCGACAACGGAACCTGCGCGGAGCATCATCGTCAGACGATTTAGCACTCTCACTCCGGGAGTGCTAAATTCTTGCCCACGAAATCCCGCAAGGTCACTGGACCGCGCGGAATCGCTAGCGGAGCCGTTTAGGGAGAGCCGATTGCAAAACAGCCTGCCGATGCCCATGCAGATGCCGATCCCGATGCCAGGCGCGCTGGGCAGCTTCG
>DALYGT010000038.1:0-8641 GCA_031971375.1 Burkholderiales bacterium
GGCGCGGACCCGCTGGACCCGCCACACCCGTGCGCAGCCGGCGCAGCTCGAACCCGGCCGCGACCGCCTCACCGCATCACAACTCGACCAGCTCAAACTCGTCCTTGCGGGCGCCACACTCGGGGCAGGTCCAGTTCGGCGGCACGTCTTCCCAGCGGGTACCCGGCGCGATGCCCTCGTCCGGCACGCCCTTGGCCTCGTCATAGATCCACCCGCAGATCACGCACATGTACGTCTTCATGGAACCGCCTTTCTCCGTGGCTGCCCGACGGCTCGCGACCCGTCGGGATGTATAAACTGACCAGATTCTAACCCGCCGGCCCCGACCTGCCCGGTCCGGTCACCGCGCCCTTGCGATGCCGATCGCGACGGTCACCCGCTGCAAAGACACCCCATGCCACATCCAGCCCCGCCGATCATCCTCTGCTTCTCCGCCACCGACCCGAGCGGTGGTGCGGGCCTCTCGGCTGACATCCTCGCCATCTCGGCGATGGGCGGACACGCCCTGCCGGTGGTCACCGCCGTCACCGTGCAGGACACGCTCGGCGTCGAGGATGTGCACCCGCTCGAAGCCGAATGGGTGGTCAACCAGGCCCGCTGCGTCCTCGAGGACATGCCTGTCGCCGCCTTCAAGATCGGTGTGATGGGCAGCGTCGAGATCGTCGCCGGCATCGCCGAGGTGGTGTCCGACTACCCCGAGGTGCCGCTCATCCTCGACCCCGTGCTGGCCTCGGAGGGCGGCGACAGCTTCGCCGACGACCACGTCGTCATGGCCATCCGCGAACTCCTGCTGCCGCAGACCACGGTGCTTACGCCGAACGTGATCGAGGCGCGACGCCTGGCCAGCGGCGATGGCGAAGAAGAGGACCTCGACCTCGACGAATGCGCCGGCAGGCTGATCGGCATGGGCTGCGAGTTCGTGCTCATCACCGGCACGCACGAGTCCGGCCCGCAGGTCACCAACCGCCTCTACGGCAGCGAAGGCCTGATCCAGCAGCTGCACTGGGACCGGTTGCAAGGCAGCTATCACGGCTCAGGCTGCACTTTGGCATCGTCTCTGGCGGCAGCCATGTCCGCCGGCCTCGAGCTGGAGAAGGCCTGCCAGGACGCGCAAGCCTTCACCTGGAACACGCTGGCGCACGGCTTTCGCCCGGGGATGGGGCAGTTCGTGCCCGACCGCATGTTCTGGGCGCACGACCCTGAGGAGCCCGACGGCGACGATGCCTGAGCCCGCCGCGCCCGCCGGCCTCTACCTCATCACGCCGGAGCGACTGACCGGCGTCGCGCTGCTCGCCGCTGTCGACGAGGCGCTCGGCGCCGGCGCGCGCTGGCTGCAGTACCGCGACAAGGGCAGCGACGCCACGCTGCGCCGCGCCACTGCAGTGGCCTTGGCGCGGCTCTGCCACCAGCACGGCGCACAGTTGGTGATCAACGACGATCTCGAATTGGCGCTGGCGATCGACGGCGCCGGCCTGCACCTCGGCCGCGACGATGGCGACCTCGCCACCGCCCGAGCCCGGCTCGGCCCCGAACGCGTGCTCGGCGCCTCCTGCTACGGCGACCTGCAGCGCGCCCACGACGCGCTCGCTGCCGGCGCGTCCTATGTCGCCTTCGGCGCGATGTACGCTTCGAGCAGCAAGCCGCAGGCACCGGCCATCGGCACCGCCATCCTCGGCGAGGCACGTACCGCCGGCTTGGGCCCGCGGGTGGCCATCGGCGGCATCACGCTCGAACGCGCTGCGGATACACTGTCAGCTGGTGCTGACGCGCTCGCTGTCATCGGCGATGTGTTCGAGGCACCGGACGTCGCGCAACGCGTGCGCACCTTCTGCGCCGCGATCGCGACGGGTACGGTTGCCAGCGCAGCGGACTGAACGCGTCGCGCAGCCGGCCGAGCCACCCCCTCAACAGCATCACGTCAGACCACAACGCCCCCGAACCACCGCGCCCCGACCACGACATGAGCCGCAACGACACCCTCTTCGCCCGCTCCCAGACCCATATCCCTGGCGGTGTCAATTCGCCGGTTCGCGCCTTCCGTTCGGTCGGCGGCACGCCCCGCTTCTTTGAACGCGGCGCCGGCCCCCACGTCTGGGACGCCGACGGCAAGCGCTACATCGACTACATCGGCTCCTGGGGCCCGCTGATCCTCGGCCACGCCCACCCCGACATCGTCGAGGCCGTATGCGAGACCGCCCGCACCGGCATGAGCTACGGCGCGCCTACCGAGCGCGAAGCCGAGATGGCCGAGACACTGTGCCGGCTGGTGCCCAGCCTGGAGATGGTGCGCCTGACCAGCAGCGGCACCGAGGCCTGCATGAGCGCGATCCGCCTGGCGCGCGGCTTTACCGGCCGCAACCGCATCATCAAGTTCGAGGGCTGCTACCACGGCCACGGTGACAGCCTGCTGGTCAAGGCCGGCTCCGGCATGCTCACTTTTGGCAACCCCGATTCTGCAGGCGTGCCGGCCGACCTCGCCGCGCACACGCTGGTGCTGCAGTACAACGACATCGAGGGCGTCAAGCAGGTCTTTGCCGAGATGGGCGACACCATCGCCGCCATCATCGTCGAGCCGGTGGTCGGCAACATGAACCTGGTCGCGCCGGAGCCGGGCTTCCTCGAGACGCTGCGCGAGGTGTGCACCAAGCACGGCACGGTCCTCATCTTCGACGAGGTGATGACCGGCTTCCGTGTCGCACTCGGCGGCGCGCAGGCGCACTACGGCATCACCCCGGACCTCTCGACCTTCGGCAAGGTGGTCGGCGGCGGTATGCCGCTGGCGGTGTTCGGCGGCCGCGCCGACATCATGCGGCACCTCGCCCCGCTCGGCCCGGTCTACCAGGCCGGCACGCTCTCGGGTAATCCAGTGGCGGTGGCGGCGGGTCTGGCGCAGCTCAAACACCTGCAGAAGCCCGGATTCCACGAGGCACTGGCCGGGACCACGCGCGCGCTGGTCGACGGCATGGTCGCCGCTGCACACGAGGCGGGCATCGCCTTCTCCGGCCAGTCGGTCGGCGGCATGTTCGGCGTCTATTTCAGCGCCAGCGTGCCCAAGAGCTACCCCGAGGTCATGACGGCCGACCGCGAGCGCTTCAACCGCTTCTTCCACCACATGCTCGACGCCGGCGTGTACCTGGCGCCGAGCGCGTTCGAGGCGGGATTCGTGTCGGCAGCGCACACCGAGCAGGACATCGCCGACACGGTGGCGGCCGCGCGCAAGGCTTTCGCAGCACTCACGTAGACGCGGCCGGCGGTCGTATACTGCGCGGCTTTTCCAGCTGTCCCGGCGGCACGGGGACTGCGGCGTGGAGACTGCAATGGACAAGCCTCTGGTGGGCGTGGTGATGGGTAGCGACAGCGACTGGCCGGTCATGCAGCACGCCGTCGAGCAACTCAAAGCGTTTGGCGTGCCGCACGAGGCCGAGGTCGTCTCGGCGCACCGCACGCCTGACCGAATGTTCGAGTACGCCGAGACGGCTGCGGCACGCGGCCTCGCCTGCATCATCGCCGGCGCCGGTGGCGCCGCACATCTGCCGGGCATGATCGCCTCCAAGACCACACTGCCGGTGCTCGGCGTGCCGGTGACCAGCAAGGCGTTGGGCGGCCTCGACTCGCTGCTCTCGATTGTTCAAATGCCCAAGGGCGTGCCGGTGGCGACATTTGCCGTGGGCGAGCCGGGCGCGGCCAACGCCGGGTTGTTCGCGGTGGCGCTGCTCGCCCGCACCGACGCAGTTCTCACGCAAAAGCTCGCCGACTTTCGCCGCCAGCAGACCGCCAAGGTCGAGGCGATGAAGCTGCCCGGCGCATGACGGATCCGCGAGGCGCCGACGCGATGCGGCCCATCCTGCCCGGCGCCATGCTCGGCGTGCTCGGTGGCGGCCAGCTCGGCCGCATGTTCGTGCACGCGGCACAGGCGATGGGATACCGCGTCACCGTGCTCGACCCTGACCCGCACGCGCCTGCCGGCGCCGCCGCCGACCGCCACCTCTGCGCCGCCTACAACGACCCGCAGGCGCTCGACGAGCTCGCCGCCACCTGCGCGGCCGTGACCACCGAATTCGAGAACGTGCCCGCCGACGCCATGCGCCGGCTCGCCGGCAAGGTCCGCGTCGCGCCCTCGGCAGACGCCGTGGCCATCGCCCAGGACCGAATCCTTGAAAAGAACTTCTTCCGCAACGCCGGCCTCGGCGTGGTCCCCTTCGCGGTGGTCCGCAGCGCCGCGGAGATCACCGCAGATGCCTGCAATGCCTGCCTGCCGGGCATCCTCAAGACCGCGCGGCTCGGCTACGACGGCAAGGGGCAGGTGCGGGTCGAGACGCTGCACGAGGTGCGCGCAGCGTTTGCGGGCCTCAAGGGCGTCGAATGCATCCTGGAGAAGCGCGTCGATCTGGCCTGCGAGGTGTCGGTGGTGCTGGCGCGCGGCGACGACGGCGCGGTGCGCTGCTTCCCGGTCGGCGAGAACCAGCACAAGGGCGGCATCCTCGACCTCACCATCGTGCCGGCGCGGGTCAGTCCCGCCATCGCCGCCACTGCGGTGGACATGGCCACGCGGCTGGCTGCTGCGCTCGGCTACGTCGGTACTCTGGGCGTGGAGATGTTCGTGCTGCGGGATGACACAGTGCTGATCAACGAGATCGCGCCGCGCCCGCACAACAGCGGCCACTACACCCAAGATGCGACGGTCTGCAGCCAGTTCGACCAGCAGGTGCGCGCCTTGTGCCGGCTGCCGCTGGGCGACCCGCGCCTGATGAGCCCGGTCGCCATGCTCAACGTGATGGGCGACATGTGGGCGGCCGGCACGCCGGACTGGGCGGCGGTGATGGCGCACGACGGCGCGCGCCTGCACCTCTACGGCAAGCGCGAGGCGCGCCCGGCACGCAAGATGGGCCACATCAACGTGCTCGCGGGGGACGCTGACAGCGCCGTGGCTGCGGCCGAATCGCTGCGCTGCGCGCTCGAGCACGGCTCAGCGGCCCCATGACCGACCGCGCCACAGGGACAACGCATTGATGGACGCCCTCTGGATCACGGCCCTGATCCTCGGCGCGCTCGAGGGCCTGACCGAGTTCCTGCCCGTCTCCTCGACTGGCCACCTGATCATCGCCGGCCACCTGCTCGGCTGGACCGGCGACACCGCCAAGAGCTTCGAGATCTTCATCCAGCTCGGCGCGATCTTCGCTGTGTGTTGGGTCTACCGGGAGCGCCTTGTGCGGCTGCTGCGAGGCTGCACCAGCGACCCGGTCGAGCAACGACTGGCGCTGCATCTGGCCATCGCGTTCCTGCCGGCAGCTGTGCTCGGCCTGCTCTTGCACGGCGTGATCAAGGGATTCCTGTTCGGGCCGGTCACGGTTGCGGCGGCGCTGGTCGCCGGCGGGCTGCTGATCCTGTACATCGAACGCCGCGACCTCGCGCCGCGCACCCACAGCATCGACGCGCTCGACGCCCGACTCGCGCTCAAGCTCGGGTTCGCGCAGGCGCTGGCGCTGTTCCCCGGTGTGTCGCGCTCCGGCGCCACCATCATCGGTGGCTTGTGGCTCGGTCTGTCGCGGCCCGCAGCGGCAGAGTTCTCATTCTTTCTCGCTATCCCGACCATGTTCGCCGCGACGGCCTACGACCTCTACAAGAGTCGCGACCTGCTGCATGCAGCCGATCTGCCGCTGTTCGCCATCGGCTTTGTCGCAGCGTTCGTCACCGGGCTGGTGGCGGTGCGCGGCTTTGTCGGCTGGGTCTCCTCGCATGGCTTCGCACCCTTTGCCTGGTACCGCATCGGCTTCGGCCTGCTGGTGCTGGCGACATGGTGGACTGGCAGCGTGACCTGGACGCCGGCTTGAGCGCGGCGACGTGCCGCGATCGACGGTCAGCGACGCTTCCCTTTACCGGGCATCGCGCCAGACGGCCGGTGACGGCCTCTTGACCGGCCTCGAACCATGATCCGCCTGGAGCCTTACCGTCGGGCACTGGCCGAGGCTGGCTTCCGCCGGTCGCTGCTGCCCTCGGTGATCGCCAGACTGCCGCTCGGGATGGCGTCGCTCTCGCTGCTGCTCGCGATCCAGGCGCAGACCAGCAGCAACAGCCTCGCAGGCGTGGTGAGCGGCGTCTACGTGCTCGGCCTCGGCATTGTCGCGCCACTGGTCGGCCGTGGCATCGACCGGTTCGGGCCGAAACCGCTCCTGCGCCTGACCGCGCTCGTCTACCCGGCGGTGATGGCGCTGCTGGCGTGGGCTATCGGCAGCGGTCAGCCCGTGTGGCTCTGGGTCCTGCTGTCGCTGCTCGCCGGCATGACGCTGCCGCAGGTGACCGCCCAGATGCGCAGCGCCATCCCCAAGCTGCTCGCCGGTCGCGCCGAACAGCAGGTGGCATTCACCATCGACACGCTGGTCATCGAGGTGGTGTTCATGACCGGCCCGCCGCTCGCAGGATTGTTCCTGGCGCTGGGGTATCCACTTGCCGCCACGCTGGCCGCAGGTGCATGTGGCGGCCTCGGCGCCGCGTGGTTCCTGCACAGCCCCGCGGTCGCCAGTTGGGCGCCGCACCCGGGTCGCGCCAGTGAGCGCTCACTCGCTGGCGCACTCCGCGAACCGGGCCTGCGCGCCATCCTCGTCACCTGCCTGTTCTACGCCATCTGCTTCGGCCTGTTCGAGGCTGGCATCGCCAGCTACTGCAATCAACTCGGCGCACCGCACCACACCGGCTGGGTGCTCGGACTGACCAGCGTCACCAGCGCCACCGGCGTTCTGCTCTATGGCAGCCGCGATTGGCCCGGCCGCCTCGCCGCCCATTACCGTCTCGGCATGCTGCTCACCGCCGCCCTGATCGCGCTGTGCGCTGCCGCCAACGATCTGGTCGCGCTCTACCTTCTGGCGGCGCTGGCGTCGACGCCAATGGCCACGGTGCTGGCCGCACAGAACATGCTGGTGGTCAAGGTGGCACCCGCCGGACGTGTGGCCGAGTGCTACACATGGGTCGGCACCGCGTTGTTGTTCGGCGTCTCGGCCGGCCTGTCGGCAGGCGGGCTGCTGAGCGGCAACGACTCCGCACAGCTGGCGATCGCCGCTGCAGGCGCCAGCGCAGCCATCGGCGCGCTCCTCGCGCGAGGCATCGCGCGCCATCAAGGTGCGTAATGCGCCGATATGCACCATCATGGTGCGATTACCGCGCGGCCCGCTCGGTTGACCCCATGCCCACGCTCTGGCGCCTCAGGACGCTTATGGCACAATCGCGAGCCGGTTCCGCCACCAGTGCAGTTTGCCACTGGGGGCACTCGTGACCGAAGACGACACATCGCCTTGCCGCCGACCGCGTCGGGTGGAACAACGTCTGCTGGAATGATTTCTGCTAGTGGGTCGTGGTCCGGGCGGTACGTCCGACCGGTGACCCGTATCGAATAACCCAAGCGCTTAAGGAGCTCAGCATGGCAGTCGCCAACGTGATGAACCTGATCAAGGAGAACGAGGTCCGCTTCGTCGACTTCCGTTTCACCGACACCCGCGGCAAGGAGCAGCACGTCGGCGTGCCCATCTCGGCCTTCTCCGAGGACAAGTTCACCGAGGGTCACGCGTTTGACGGTTCGTCGATCGCTGGCTGGAAGGGCATCCAGGCTTCCGACATGCTGCTGATGCCGGACGCCGACTCGGCCTACATCGACCCGTTCATGGACGAGACCACGCTGGTGCTGACCTGCGACGTCATCGAACCGTCCGACGGCAAGGGCTACGACCGTGACCCGCGCTCGATTGCCAAGCGCGCCGAGGCCTACCTCAAGAGCAGCGGCATCGGCGACACCGCCTACTTCGGCCCCGAACCCGAGTTCTTCATCTTCGACAGCGTCGAATGGAAGGTCGACATGTCGGGCTCGTACTGCAAGGTCTTCTCCGAAGAAGCCGCCTGGTCGACCGGCGACAAGTTCGAGGGCGGCAACCTCGGCCACCGCCCGACCGTCAAGGGCGGCTACTTCCCGGTCCCGCCGGTCGACAGCCTCAACGACATCCGCGCCGCCATGTGTATCGCGCTGGAAGAGATCGGCATCCCGGTCGAGGTGCATCACCACGAAGTGGCGACCGCCGGCCAATGCGAGATCGGCACCAAGTTCGCCAGCCTGACCAAGCGTGCCGACTGGACGCAGATGCTCAAGTACGTGGTCCACAACACCGCCGCCGCCTATGGCAAGACCGCGACCTTCATGCCCAAGCCGATCGTCGGTGACAACGGCTCCGGCATGCACGTCCACCAGTCGATCTGGAAGGATGGCAAGAACCTGTTCGCCGGCAACGGCTACGCGGGTCTCTCCGAGTTCGCGCTGTACTACATCGGCGGCATCATCAAGCATGCCAAGGCGCTCAACGCCATCACCAACCCCGGCACCAACAGCTACAAGCGCCTGGTCCCGGGCTTCGAGGCCCCGGTCAAGCTGGCCTACTCGGCCCGCAACCGTTCGGCCTCGATCCGCATCCCCTACGTGCAGAGCGACAAGGCTCGCCGTATCGAGGTGCGCTTCCCGGACCCGACCGCCAACCCGTACCTGGCCTTCGCCGCGCTGATGATGGCCGGTCTCGACGGCGTGCAGAACAAGATCCATCCGGGCGAAGCCGCCACCAAGGACCTGTACCACCTGCCACCCGAGGCAGATGCATTGGTGCCCACC
>DALYGT010000039.1:0-8526 GCA_031971375.1 Burkholderiales bacterium
TCTCGCTCCCCGCTGCGCGAGGTCGCTTCGAAAAGGACACCCGACGGGGGCCGCCGGCTGACGTCACCGGCGCGGCCCCTACTCCCGGTCGGCCATCGACTCCCAAGCAAAACCTGCCGCCGTGACGCCAGCACGCAGCTCGGCGATGGCCGGCTCGCACGCGCTGCGCAGGCCGCGCACACCGAGCTCGATGGTCCGCACTGGCTTGAGGCTCGGCAGGCTGAACAGCTTGCAGGCCGGATGCTCGCGCACGACGCGCTCCATGAGGTCGATGAGTTGGCTCTCACCAGCGCCGGTGACACGGATCGCAAGCTCGACGTCAGGCTCGGAACGCCAGTCGGGGTAGCGCTGGGCCAACACCCAGTCGAGCATCGGCCAAGCCATGTCGGGGAAGCCGGGGAAGAAATGGTGCTCGCCGACAAAGAAGCCCGGCACGCGGTTGACCGGGTTGGGGATCAGCCCGGCGCCGCGCGGCAGCTCTGCCATCATCACCCGCTTGGGGTAGGCCGACTCGCCGAACTGCGCCTCGATCTCGGCCACCGCGCCCGGGTGCCGCTCGATCGGGACACCGGCCGCTGCCGCTGCGGCTTGGCGCGTGTGGTCGTCGGGCGTGGCGCCGATACCGCCAAAGCAGAAGACCACCGCATCGGTGGCCATGCTGCGGCGGAACTCGTCGATCAGGCGCTCGCGGTCGTCGCCGAGGTAGAGCGCCCAGGAAAGCACGAGACCGCGCTCGCGCAGCGTGGCGATGACGCGGCTCAGGTGGCGGTCCTCGCGTTTGCCGGAGAGGATCTCGTCGCCGACGATGAAGGCGCCGATCGGGCGCTGACGGACGGGTTGCGGAGCGAGGGTCTGGGTCATGGTCGCGTCAGGGTAGCAGGTGTGGTGAGGCCCGGCGCCGCACGACACCTGTCGCGCATCAGCCCTCCATCGCGATCCACTCACCCTCCCCGGCGATGAGCCCGGCGCGCACCTCGCGCTCGGGCCAGATCTCTGCAACCGCGCGGCGGTAGCACCCCAACTGCGCGCGATAGTCGGCCATCGCCTCGTCGCCGAGCAGGCCGCTCTTGTAGTCGACGATCCACACCACGCCGGCGGACAGCACCAGCCGGTCGATAGCCCGCAACTCGCCATTGGCATCGGCGAGCGGGAACTCGTTGAAGGCCTGTTCGTAGCGCGCGGGGTCGAACAGGTGGGCGAGCTGCGGCTGCGCCAGCCAGCGACGCGCACGCGCCAGCGGCGCAGCGAGCGCGGCCGCATTGACCCCCAACAGATCGGCCAACGCGGCCACGTCGCGCGGTGGAGCGGGCGGCACCAGCCACTGCATCAGCGCATGGAAGAGGATGCCGTCGCGCTGCGCGGCAGTCTGCAGGGCAGACGGGCGGCGCTGGCCGACCGGCGCACTCAACACTGCAACGGGGCGGACATGGGTCGCGGTCGGATGCTGGTCGCCAGCATCCCCAGCCTGCAAGACCACACAGCCTCCTGCTGAGGCGGCCGGGGTGAACGGCACGGTCCCGGGCTCTGCAGAGGATCTTGGATCCGGCGAGTGCGGCGATGTCACTGGTTGTGCAGGGCCACCGCCGACAGCTGGGTCGGCCAGCTGCGCGGCCACCTCGCTGTACCAGTGGTTCTTGGCCGACTTGCGCCCCACCGATGCGCTGACCCCGAGCGCCTGCCGGGCCCGCGTCAGCGCGACATAGAGCAGGTTGAGCGACTCGCGCTCGGCGCGCGCCTTGTCGTCGTCGAGGCGCTCGCGCCACTCCCGAGGGCCGCGCAGGGGGCCGTCTTTGGCGAAGCGACAGGCGACCCAATCCGGCTGCGCCGCGTCGGGTCTCCACTCGACCACGGCGCCGGCACGGTCGCCACGCGCAGCGGCAGCCGCATCGGCCAGCCAGACCAGCGGCCATTCGAGGCCCTTGGCCGAGTGCACGGTGAGCAGGCGGACCGCATCCGGACTCTGCAGCGGCCGCGCGACCGGCGGCGCCGCGTCTTGCTCGCGGCTGCGCAAGTCCTGCAAGCTGGTGAGGAACGCCGCCACACCGGGTCGGCAGCCGCCATCGATGTCGAGCGCGAGGTTGAGGAAGGCGTCCAGGTTGGCGCGTACTGCGCTGGCCATGGCCGCGGGGAGTTCGCGACAGTAGGCGTCGGGTAGACCGGCCTCGTGGTAGACGCGGTCGAGCAGGTCGTGCACCGGCAGGGTCTGCGAGAGGCCGCGCCAACCGCGGATGCGCTCGTACCGTGTGGCCCAGTCGCTTGGGGAAGCTGCGGTGGCGAGCGCCTCCAGCCCGGCCCACCAATGGCAGCCGAGGTCGCGCACGGCGCGCGCCAGTTCGAGCAGCTCTGCCGAACTCACGCCAAACACCGGGCTGCGCAGCAGACGCGCGAGTTCGAGGTCGGCCGCCGGGTCGACCAGGCAGCGCAGCAGCGCGACCATGTCGCCGACCTCGAGCGTGTCGAGCAGGCCGTCGCCACCCTCGCTCAGGCAGGGGATGCCACGCTCGGCCAGCGCACGCTCGAACGCCGCCTGATGCGTGCGGTAGCGGAACAGGATAGCGACATCGCGCCAGCTGGCCGGCCGCTCGGCGCCATCGCCGGTGCGGACGCGCGCCTGCGCGACCCACTGCGCGATGGCCTCGGCGACCGCGCGCGCCTCGCAAGCCCGCGTCGACGCCTCAGGGTCGCTTCGCGGCTCAGTGAGGAGGTCGCGCCAGCCGGCTGCAACGCGCCCCGCGCCATCGACTGCGTCGGCGCTCGGACCCGCGCCACCCTCACCGGGCTGGTCCTCGCCCGACCCTGCCCCCTCCGCGTCACCCTCCTCCGGCTCGAACAACTCGAGCACATGCACCTCACCACCCAGTGGACTCGCCGTGCTGTGACTGGCGAATCTGTCGTAGTCCTCGCGCCCATCGAAGACGCCATTGACCAGCCCGACCACCCGCGCCGGGTTGCGACGGGTCTCATCGGTCCGCCGCACCTCGGCCTCGAAAGGCTCTCCGAGCAGCCACTCACGCGCAGCATCGAACAGCCGCGGTTCGGCACCGCGGAAGCGGTAGATCGACTGCTTGGGGTCGCCGACCATGAACACCGTCAACTCGGCCCCGGCATCGCGCACCGCGCCGAACCAGGCCTCCAGCGCCAGCCACTGCAGCGGGCTGGTATCCTGGAACTCGTCGAGCAGGACATGCCGGTAACGCGCATCCAGTCGCGCCATCAGGTATTCGCGGCGCTCGCCGTCGCGCAGCTCCTCGACCGCGCGGTGCTCGACATCGACAAAATCGACCACCCCGGCCTGCGCCTTGGCGCGCTCGTAGTGGGCGATGAGGCGGAACGCCACCGGCAGCAGATCGGCGTGCGTATCGAGCCAGACGCGGTGCAACTCGGCCTCGCAAGCGGCAAGGCAGGCCTCGCCAAGGGTGACGAACCGCTCGGCCATGCCCGCGCCGTTGGCCCCGTAGAGCTTCTGCCGGGTCTTCGGGAACAGGCTGGTCATCGCGCGCGGCTTACCGTCCTGGGTCAAGAAGACCGCGCGCAGGGCGGCTCGCCGTGGCGCGTCTTCGGGCGTGCTGAGCGCAGATTCGATGGCCACCCGCTGCGCGACCGCCTTGTCGTCGACATCGCCGAGACATCCCGCCAGTTCGCGCAACGCCGCCGCATCCGCCGCTAGCCACTCACCGAAGGGGTCGTCACCGGCTACACAAGGGAAGGCGCGCGCGAGCGCTGCCAGCGCTGCCCGCGCAGCCGCTTCCGGCTCGACACCGGAACCCCCGACCAGCCGCCACAGCGCGGCACGCTGGCGCAGCAGCGACGTCAGGAGGTCGCGGGCGGTGCCGGGGCTTAGTCGCTGCCAGATACGGCGCAGCGCTTCGGCCAACTCCCCATCCCCACGCCCCGCCTCCGCCAAGAGTGCGCGCCATGCGTCCTCCTCGAGCGCGCCGGTCGCCTCGGTCAGGCTGCGCCCGCCTTGCGGCGAATCGAGCGGCGAAGCGGCGAGCAGGTCAAGGAACCACGCGTGGAAGGTGTCGAGGCGCACGCCCACCGGGTCGGCCAGCACCGTCTCGTAGAGGCGCCGCGCGCGCGGCAGCAAGGCCGGGACACGCTCGGGCGGCACGCCGCGGTCGCAGAGGAACGCGCTCACCTCGGCATCCGGGGCGCTCGCGAGCAGCCACAGCCACTCCTCGAGGCGCTGCCGCATCTCGCGCGCCGCCTTGCGCGTAAAGGTGATGCCGAGCACCTGCCGCGGCTGCGCGCCGTCGAGCAAAAGGCGCACAATACGGCTCACCAGAAGCCAGGTCTTGCCGCTACCGGCGCAAGCCTCGACAACCCAGCTCCGAGTGGGGTCCAGGGTGTCGAGGGTGGTGTTGACGGGCGGCAATGCTGCGGTCATGCGGGGCTGCGAGCATCGTTGTCTCAGGAGCGTCATGCTACCGGCTCCGCGGGCCGCCTGCCGTGTGCCGCGGCAGTCGACCGCATCGCTTCGCCCTGTCACCGACCACGTCACGGAAGGCCCCATGTCGAGCAAAACCATCCCCGCCACCCTGATCGCCGGCGACGGCATCGGGCCCGAGATCATGGACGCCGCGCTGGCGGTGCTGGACGCGGTCGAGGCGCCGTTCGAGTGGGACCGCCAGATCGCCGGCATGGGCGCACTCAAGGAGACCGGCGACCCGCTGCCAAAGGCCACGCTGGACAGCATCCGGCGCACCCGTCTGGCGCTCAAGGGCCCGCTCGAGACGCCCTCGGGTGGCGGCTTCCGCTCGATCAACGTGCGCCTGCGTGAGGCCTTCAAGCTCTACGCCAACATCCGCCCCGCGCTGACGCAGATCCCCGGCGGCCGCTACGACAACATCGACCTCGTCATCTGTCGCGAGAACCTCGAGGGCCTCTACATGGGCTTCGAGAACTTCATCGCCATCGACGACGACCCACACGCCGTCGGCATGGCCACTGGCGTCAACACCCGGCAAGGGTCGCGCCACATCCTCGAATACGCCTTCGACTACGCCATTGCCAACGGTCGCAAGAAGGTGACGGTGGTGCACAAGGCCAACATCATGAAGGCGCTCACCGGGATCTTCCTCGAGACCGCGCGCGACATGTACGAGAAGCGCTACAAGGGCAAGATCGCGTTCGAAGAGGTCATCGTCGACGCCTGCGCCATGAAACTGGTGCTCAACCCCTGGCAGTTCGACGTGCTGGTCACCACCAACCTGTTCGGCGACATCCTCTCCGACCTCACCTCCGGCCTGGTCGGCGGCCTCGGCATGGCGCCGGGGGCCAATATCGGGGCGGACGCAGCGATCTTCGAGGCGGTGCACGGCAGCGCACCGGACATCGCCGGCAAGGGCATCGCCAACCCGGTGGCGCTGATCCTCGCCAGCGCGATGATGCTCGACCACGTCGGCCTGCAAGACAAAGCCACGCGCGTGCGGCAAGCGGTCAAGGACACGCTCAATCTCGACAATGTCCGCACCGGCGACCTCGGCGGCAAGGCCGGCACCCGCGAACTGGCCGATGCGCTGGCAAGGCGGGTCAGAAAGGGCTAATATCGCGCCCCTCGGGGCGTAGCGTAGCCTGGTATCGCGCCTGCTTTGGGAGCAGGAGGTCGGAGGTTCGAATCCTCTCGCCCCGACCAGGCGTCGAAGCAGGTTACGCAGACTGCCCGTAGCTCAACCGGATAGAGCACCGGCCTTCTAAGCCGGGGGTTACAGGTTCGACTCCTGTCGGGCAGGCCAGTCTCTTCCGTGCAACGTTGTTCCCGTGGTGGCTGTAGCTCAGTTGGTAGAGTCCCGGATTGTGATTCCGGTTGTCGTGGGTTCGAGTCCCATCAGCCACCCCACCGCCCTTCAAGATCGGTCCGTCGGCGTACGCCCCGGTTTGCGCCCGCGCGATCCGCTGGTGGATACACACCAGCTTGCCGACTGACGCCGGACGATCGGTTCCCTCTAGCGCCAGTCCTCCACCTGCAGCCCGCTGATCCGACCGAATTCGCGCGTGTTGGAGGTGACGACGATGAGACCACGCGCCACACCGGTGCCAGCGATCAAGGCATCGTAAGCGCCGATCGGCTGACCGTTGGACCTCAAGGCAGCACGGATCGCCGCAGTCGCCTGCGCATCGACCCAGTCGAATGGCAAAGTGCTGACGACGGAGAAAAACGCATCGAGCACTGGCGCAAGGACGCGGGCACGATCACAGGTCAGCGTCAATCCATAGTCGATCTCCATCCTCGTGAGCGCTGAGACGGCCAACAGTTGGGGTGATGTGGCCTTGACCCGCGCCATCACGCCCGGCTGGCCTTTGACGAAGTCAGAGACGGTGCACGTGTCGAGCAAGTACTTCATGCAAGGGGATCGAGCGCGGGCGGCCCAAGCTGGTTGCGACCGGCCTCGAACTGCGGCACATCGGCCACCCCCTTGAAGTTCGCCACGGCTTCTGGCCACTGCGGCTGGGACTGACGTGCCAGCCACTCGCCGACCGCTCTGCGAATCAGTGCGTTGCGACTTTCGCCCACCTGCCTAGCGATGGCATTCAAGTGCTGGCCCGTGGTGTCGTCAAGATAGATGTTGAAGTGCATGAATGAATTTTTGCCAAGACATAACACTACGATATGTTATGTTTTCACGGGGAGGGCTTCAAGCCACACACCGTGTCCTGGATGATGTTCGTCAGGCGGGGGGCTGCCGCATCGGCCAAACGGCCGACTCGCCATCGCATGACCTATTCAGTGGCAATACAAGGCGGCCACCGGTGACGCGCTTGACGCCCCGCTAAAGCCCCCACCAGCATCCGATGACAGCTTTCTGCGAGTCTAGCCACCCCACCCCATCCACCCCGGCCCCGCAAGCATCAGCACCAGCGCCGCAGCGACCAGCCACGGCCCGAGTGCGAAGCTCTGCGCCAGTCGCACACGCACCGTCGCCGGCTTGAAGAGGTGCCACGCAGAGCCGGACACGGTCCCGGCGACCAGCACCAGCATCGCCGCCTGCGGCCCGAGCCATGCCCCCACCGCAGCCAGCAGTTTGAGGTCGCCAAAGCCCAGCGCTTCGACGCCGCGCAGGTTGAACCACGCCAACTCCAGCGCCCGCAACGGCAGGTAACCGAGCACCGCGCCGCCGATCGCCAGTTCGGCGCCGACCGTACGCGTGGCCGGGTGCAACTGCGCGATCAGACCGAGCCAGAGCAGCGGCAGCGTCAGCACATCGGGCAGCAGGCGGGTGACGCGGTCGATCGCTGCCAGCCACACCAGCACCCACGCGAAGCCGGTCATGACCCAGGTGCGCGCGGAGGTGCCGTAGCGCCAGTCCAGCGCAAAGCCGAGCGTGGCCATGGCCAGCGCCACTACCAGCCCATCCGACGAGGTGACGATCTGCTTGACGGCGCGAATGGTGCCGGCCGGGTAGCGCATCATGCTGGCGTCCTCACTGTGCGCCGAGAAAGGCCGGCAGGCGGATCATCGCCGGCCCGAGGATCACCACCAGCAGCGAGGGGAAGATCAGCAGGATCAGCGGGAACAACACCTTGAGCGGCACCTTTGCGGCGAGTTCTTCGGCGCGCTGCATGCGCCGCACGCGCATGAACTCGGCATACACACGCAGCGCGTCGCCCAGCCCGGTGCCAAAGCGCTCCGATTGCACGAGCATCGCCACCAGGTGGTTGATCTCGTCGAGGTCGCACCGCCGCGCGAGGTTCTGCAGCGCCTCGACACGGCGGGCGCCGGCGCGGATCTCCAGCGCAGCGAGGTGGAACTCCTCGGCCAACGCCGGGCTGCGCGCGGCGATCTCGCGGGCGACGCGGTTGATCGCGGCATCGAGCGCCAGGCCCGACTCGACACACACCAGCAGCAGATCGACCATGTCCGGCAGGCCGTCGCGGACCTGCTCCCGGCGCACCCGGATGCGCATGCCGACGTAGACATCGGGCAAAAAGTACCCGGCCGCCGCCAGCGCGACCGCCGCCAGCGCCAGCCATGAAGCCTCCATCGACGCCGCCGCTTGCGGCAGCAGCAGCACTGCGACCAAGGGCAGCAGCAGCGTGCAGGTCGTCCGCGCGGCGTAGTAGACCAGCGGCGCGCGTTCCCCGCGAAAACCCGCCGCAGCGAGCCGCAGACGCAGGCTCGAGTCGGCAAGCTTGGGGCTCGGCGCCGACAACCGCGACAGCGAGGCCATCAACCGCGCCATGCGGCCATTGCCATCGTTCAGGCCAAAGCTGACGGCGACACGCCGCACCCGCCCGGTGACCTGCGTCAGCCGTGCGCCGAGGCGTCTTTCGCGCCAGAGCAGGGCCGCGCTGATGGTGAGCAACACCACAGCGCAGAACACCGCAGAGACCGAGACGGTGAGCAGGAGTCGGGCGAGGTTCACGGGGCGTCTCCGGGGAGTTCTGATTGCGGATGGGGCTGCATGGCTAGACGCGGATGCGGACCAGCATCTGGATCCAGAGCGTGCCGGCGAGCATCATCACCAGCACCACGGTGATGGCCTGTCGTCCCTCCGGCGTGGTCCACAGCAGCGCCATGTAGTCGGG
>DALYGT010000040.1:0-8504 GCA_031971375.1 Burkholderiales bacterium
CAGCCGCGCATCCCGATGTCCGATGGCGCCGGTGTCGTCACCGCTGTCGGTGAGGGCGTGACCGACCTCAAGGTCGGCGACCACGTGGTGAGTCTGTTCTTTCCCGAGTGGCCGGATGGCGAGCCGGGCATCGCGCAGGGCGACTTCTCGCGCGTTCCGGGCGACGGTATCGACGGCTACGCCCGCGAGGCGGTCACCGCGCCGGCCAGCGCCTTTACGCTGGCGCCCAAGGGCTGGAGCCACGCCGAAGCGGCGACGCTCACCTGCGCCGGCCTGACCGCCTGGTATGCGCTGTTCGAGAGCGACCACATCAAGCCCGGTGACACGGTCCTGACCCAGGGCAGCGGCGGCGTCTCGGTGTTCGCGCTGCAGTTCGCCAAGGCGGCCGGCGCCACCGTGATCGCCACCACCTCAAGCGCTGCCAAGGCTGAGCGCCTGCGCGAGCTCGGCGCCGACCACGTCATCAACTACCGCGACGACCCGGCCTGGGGCGAGACCGCGCGCAAGCTCACCGGCGGTGTCGGCGTCGACCACGTCGTCGAGCTCGGCGGCCCGGGCACGCTGGCGCAGTCGATGCTCGCCGCGCGCATCGGCGGGCATGTGTCGATCATCGGCATCCTCACCGGCCTCGAGGGCAGCATGTCGGTGATCACCGCCATCGCCCGGCACCTGCGGCTCCAAGGCGTGCTGGTCGGCAATCGCAAGCACCAGCTCAACATGATCCGTGCAGTGGAGGCCAACGGCATCCGCCCGGTGATCGATTCGTCCTATCCGCTCGAGGACATCGTGGCCGCCTTCCGCCACCAGGAATCGAACCGCCACTTCGGCAAGATCTGCCTCGAGATGTGAGGCGGTGTCTCGGGTGCGCCGCCCCGCGCATCCGGGGTATCGCTCACGGGGCCCACACCAGATGTTTGCAGTTTTATACGACTTCTGCATAACACTGGATTAATAAAACCGGTCGCGCTACATTTGTCGGGTATGTCCGTTGTGACGCCACCCGGCATTTGCTTTGAACGACCTGTCAAGCACGGCGCTCTTCCGCAGCAACGCGGAGTTGCAAGCCCTTATCAATGCGATCGACCGCGTTCAGGGGGTGGTCGAGCTCGACCTTGACGGACGCGTCCTGGCGGCCAACGACAACTTTCTGTCGTGGCTCGGCTACACCCGTGACGAGATCGCCGGTCAACCGCACGCCATCCTCTGCCGTCCGGAATACGTCGCTTCCGACGACTACAAGGCGTTTTGGCAGGTGCTCCGTTCGGGAGACTTCCATGCAGGTCGGTTCGAGCGCGTCAGCAAGACCGGCGAATCGGTCTGGATCGAGGCGTCCTACAACCCGGTCTTCGACGACGATGGCCGGGTCAAGAGCGTCGTCAAGTTCGCCAGCAACGTGACGGTCGAGACGCTGCGGAATGCCGATTTCGAGGCCAAGATCGAGGCCATCGACCTGTCGCAGGGGGTGGTCGAGTTCGCGCTCGACGGCACCATCCTGTCTGCCAACGACAACTTCCTGAACGCTGTCGGCTACTCCGCGCAGGCGCTGTTCGGCCAACACCACTCGATCCTGTGCGACCCCGCCTACGCGGCATCGGCCAACTACGCCGAGTTCTGGTCGCGCTTGCGTCGCGGCGAATTCAGCACTGGCGAATACCGCCGCGTCCGTCGCGATGGCGCGCCCGTCTGGCTGCAGGCGACCTACAACCCGGTGCTCGACGCTTCGGGGCGCCCGATCAAGGTGGTCAAGTTCGCCACCGACATCACCGCCGTCAAGCTGCGCAACGCCGACTCCGAAGCCAAGATGCGCGCGCTCGACCTGTCGCAGGCGGTGATCGAGTTCGACCTCTCGGGTCGGGTGCTCGCCGCCAATGAGAATTTCCTGCGCATCTTCAACTACACCCTCGACCAGGTGGTCGGTCGACATCACCTGATGTTCTGCGAAGAGGCGCATGTCCGCACGCCAGCCTATGCCGAGTTCTGGCGCTCGCTCGGCGAGGGTCGATTCCGCGCGGGGCAGTTCAAGCGCGTCGACAGCCTGGGCCGCGATGTGTGGTTGCAGGCGTCTTACAACCCGGTGATGGACGCCGACGGCCGCCTGTTCAAGATCGTCAAGTTCGCCACCGACATCACCGACCAGAAGCGTCGCAACGCCGATTTCGAGGGTGTGGTGACAGCCATCAAGCGGTCGGTCGCGGTCATCGAGTTCGACCTCAAGGGGCGTGTGCTGGATGTCAGCCCGCGGATGGCAAGCATCCTCGAGTACCCGCCGGAGGACCTCATCGGCGAACACCACACGCGCTTGCTGGATCCGGAGCTTTTCGATCAGGAGCAGTACACCGCCTTCTGGACCGCGTTGCGCCGTGGTGAGCCGCAGCATGAGGACGTGGTGCGCCTGTCACGCACTGGCCGGCGTGTGTATCTCGAAGCGTCCTACACGCCGGTCGCCGACGCCGAGGGCCGCATCTACAAGGTGATCAAGTTCGCGATCGACCTTACCGAGCGGCATTCGCTCAACGAGGCGCTGCGCGAGGCGGTGCGCAAGGCGGAGGCGGCCACCGAAGCCAAGACCATGTTCCTCGCCAACATGAGTCACGAGATCCGCACGCCGATGAACGCCATCATCGGTTTCACCGACCTCCTCACGCAGGAGCGCCTCGATCCCAAGCAGAGCCATTATGTGGAGGTCATCTCGACATCGGCGCGCTCCCTGCTGCGCCTGCTCAACGACATCCTCGATGCGTCCAAGCTCGAGAACGCCAGCGTCCAGCTCGAGCAGATCGACTTCTCCCTGTACTCGGTCTGTGAGCATTGCATCGACACCATGGGCGTCCTCGCGCACCGCAAGGGCATCTCGCTGGGGCTGGAATATCCGTCAGAGATGTCACCGTATTTCCTCGGCGATCCGGAGCGGATCCGCCAGATCGTGGTCAACCTGATGAGCAACGCCATCAAGTTCACCGAGCGTGGCGGCGTGACGCTGGAGGTCGCGTCCGATGCCGCGGGCCAGGTGGTCATCACCGTGCGAGACACTGGCATCGGCATCCCCGCCGACCGTCTTGAGGGCATCTTCGAGCCGTTCTCGCAGGCCGATGGGTCGATCACGCGGCGCTACGGCGGGACCGGCCTCGGCACGACCATCGTCCGCCAGCTGGTGACGCTGATGGACGGGCGCGTCGAGGTCGAGAGCACCGTGGGTGTCGGTAGCCAGTTTCGCGTCACGCTGCCGCTCAAGCCCGGCAAGAAGCCGACCGAACAGGGGCTTCGCGACCTCGACGACATCCCGCCGCTGCGCATCCTCGCGGTCGACGACTCGCCACACAACATCGAGTTGCTGCTCACTGTCCTCGCCAGGGGCGGGCACCAGGTCAGCACCGCGGCGAACGGCCAGCGCGCGGTCGACCTGTACCGCGAGCAGCCTTTCGATCTGGTCCTGATGGACGTCCACATGCCCATCCTGGACGGATTCCAGGCTACCCGTGAGATCCGTCGCATCGAGAACGACCGCCGCTCGACCCGGGTGCCGATCATCGCGCTGACCGCCAGCGTCGAGGTGGAGCGTCGTCATCTTGCCATCGAGGCCGGCATGGACAGCTTCGTCATGAAGCCGCTCGACATCGCCATCCTCAAGGCGGAGATCACCCGCGTGACCAGCGGCAAGGTCACGCCGATGGGGCTCGTGGCCGCTGTCGCGTCGACGTCGGAGGCGCCGTGTCATCGGGTGGAAGCGGTCGATTGGGCGGGCGGGATCGCTCGCTGGGGTGGCGAAGAGGTCCTGTTGCGCGCCATCCGGACCTTCCTCAACGAGACGCAGGCCAGCCTCGCGTCGCTCGTCAAGGAACCGCTGCCGGAGCCCGAGCGCATCAAACAGATCATGCACCGCATCAAGGGTGCGGCAAGCAACCTGTCGCTGCTGCGCGTCACCGCCGAGGCCAAGGCGGCCGAGGCAGCCGCCCCGACGATGAGTGCCGAGGACTATGCGGCGGCGCTGAGCAGGATCGGCGAGGAGATCGCCGCGGTAGACCAGGCAGTCGAACAGCGTCAGCCGGCCGCCGCGCAAGCGTCGGGGGCCGCGATCGAGATCGACTCGGAGGCCCTTGCCGAACTCGTTGAACGGGTGGGCATCACGCTGCGCAACTTTGAGATCGACGAGGCGCTTCTGGGAGAGCTGGAGTCGGCCATCGGGCGCACCCGTTTCGCCGGGCTTCAGACGGCGATCGATTCCTTCGATTTCGAAGCTTCATTACGGGCGCTAGAGTCACTCAAGCAGACCGCGACCGCGTAAGATTTCGAAATATGGCTGCTCCATCCAACCGCCCCACGCTGCTGCTGGTCGACGACGAAAGCTCCAATCTCGCCATCCTGCGCGAGATCCTCAAGGATGACTACCGCCTGCTCTTTGCCAAGGACGGTATGCAGGCCCTCGAGATCGCCGGTGAGCACCTCCCCGACCTGATCCTCTGCGATGTGATGATGCCGCACCTCGATGGTTTCGGCACCTGCAAGCGGCTCAAGCAGAACGCCCGCACCGCTGGGGTGCCAGTGATCTTCGTCACGGCCCTTGCCGACGACGTCAACGAGGCGCTGGGCTTCGAGGTCGGCGCCGTCGACTACATCTACAAGCCGGTCAGTCCGCCGGTCCTGAGCGCGCGCGTCCGTACGCACCTCAGACTGGTCGCTGCCGAAAAGCTCGAAGAGGCCAACCTCAAGCTCAACCGTCTCAACGGCGAGCTGGCCAACGCGGTCAAGCAGTTGCGCAGCAATTTCGAGTCCTCGATCCGCATGCTGTCTTCGATCCTCGAGCACCGCAACGGTCGGATGGCGGGCTACTGCCATCGCGCGGCGGTGATGGCGACCAAGGTGGCGGAGGAGCTCGGCATGGGCGAGGCCGAGCGTGACGACGTCTACCACGCTGCGCTGCTCCACGAGATCGGCAAGATCGGTTTCCCGGACGATCTTCTCGACAAGCCTCAGAGCGCCATGAACCAGGCGGAGATGAAGGTCTTCAAGCAGCATCCGCTCAACGCCGAGTTGATCCTGATGCCGATCGACGAACTCGCCAATGCGTCGATGCTGATCCGTCATCAGCACGAACGCGTCGACGGGCTCGGCTTCCCCGATGGCCTCGCTGGCGATGCCATCCCGATCGGCGTGAGCATCCTCAGTGCGACCAAGTTCTATCTCGATCTGGTCATGGGGCGTCGGGGTGGCGAGAAGAGCACGGTCACTGCCGCACTCGTCGCGCTCAAGAACGAGGTCGGAGGGCGCTTTCCCGGGGCGGTCGTCGATGCCATCGCGCGGGTCGCGGTTCACGAGCAGGATGACGAGATCGATGCTTTCGAGATGGACTGCATGGACCTCAAGGCCGGTATGGTGTTGGGGCGTGACTGGCGCAACAGCAAGGATGTGCTCTTGCTGGCCGCTGGATTGGTGCTGACCGAGACCATGGTCAAGCAGATCCAGGGCGTTGCGGTCAAGCGTGGGGCGCCGATCGTGCTTGCCGTCAAGCCGGTCGATGCCCAGGGCAAGCCGGTCGAGCGGCCCGATCGCAAGGGTGGCAACGCGCTGGTCTATTGAGGGCCGCCATCCGCGTCATAATCCGGGCACCTTCGCTCCGAGACGCGCACATGTCCCAGACTCACGTCGGTGACTTCCGGTCCACCAACCCGCATGCCCTGGCGGTGATCCTCGAGGCCAGCGAGACGCGGTCGATCATTGCCGCCAACGACATCTTCGACATCCGCGGCAACCTGCTCTGGGCGCGCAACCAGCCGGTCAGCGCTGACCTGCAGCGCCGTCTCATGGACCGCGCGCTCAAGAACCCGATCGAGACCAGCCTGATGGCCGAGGATGGCGTGCAACCGGCCAGCCTGCACGCTGCCGTCGTTGCGCTGATCGAGGGCGAGGGTGCGTTGGTACCACTGCTGAGGCCGCATGCGCCCACGCTGCAGCGCGGCGCGCTGGCGATCCGTCTGCACCCGGTGGTGCAACTGCTGCTGAGTGCGGCGCAGACTGCGCGTCCGGCGGTGTTCGCGCACGCCGTCGACGCGATGGTGGTGGCCGGCGCGCTGATGGCAGCGAGTGGTGCCGCCAGCGAGGATGAGATCGCGCGTGCCATGACCGCTGGCTTGTTGCATGACATTGGCGAGATGTACGTCGCGCCCGAGTTCGGGGAGGCCGACGCGGCCCGGGCGCTTGACGTCGATACCTTCCGGCAATTGGTGGTGCATCCGCACGTCGGGCAACTGCTCCTCAAGCAACTCACCGACTACCCGGCAGAAGTGGTGCGGGCGGTCGCCGAGCATCACGAGCGGCTCGACGGGTCCGGCTATCCCCACCGCCTGCGCGACGCGCAGATCTCGCCGCTCGGCTGCCTGTTGGCGGTCACCGAAGAAGCCTTGGCGGCGCTGCGTGAGCCCGGAGCGACCTTGCACCACGCAAGCGTCGCCCTGCGCGTGGTCCCGCACGAGTTCGACACCTATTTGGCGGGCCCGCTCGCCAGTGCCGCACATGGGCTCCCACCGATGGCTGCCCGGCGCAGCATCGACGATCTGCGGCAGCGCCTCACCCGCCTTGATGCGGCACTGGCCAAGGCGCCTGAGCGCATCCGCGCGGCGCTGCCTGACCCCTGTGGCGAACCGCTTCGTCAGACCGCCGAGCTGGTACTGGCGCTGGTACAGCGTCTTCGCGAGGGCTGGAACGAGAGCGGCTTGTGGAGCCTCGATGCGATCGGGGCCGATCACCTTGCCGAGGCCGAAGCTGTGCAGGATGCGCTACGTGCGCGCTTGCTCGAGATCGGCAGGGTGGCTCGGCTCTCCGCCGTTCAGGTGACCGAGGTCGACCGTAGTTGCGTCGACCGCATCTGCGAGATCCTCGTCGAGGGGCTGGTCCGGCCGGTGTGAACCCGCGCCCCGAACAGTCGACTCGGAGCAAATCAAACTCAGCGTTCGGCAGGAGTCACTCAGACGTCGTCAGGCGCCCGCTGCGGTAGTCGGAAACAGCCTGCTCGATCTCCTCGCGTGTGTTCATGACGAACGGCCCGTACTGCACCACGGGTTCGTGCAGCGGCCGCGCGGCGAGCATCAGCAGCCGCGCGCCGGATGCGCCGGCGGCCAGTCCCACGCTGTCGCCGTCACCGAGGAGTGCTGCGCTGCGCGACGGCAGCGCCTCGCCACTCAGTGTGGCTGCGCCCTCGTAGAGGTAGAGCAGTGCGTTTGCCGCCGCGTCGATGGGCAGAACCAGACTCGCGTCGGGCTCGAGGTGAACATCGGCCAGCAGCGGTGCCAGGCTGCTGCCGTGGACGGCACCTTGGCGCGATCTGCCGTCCACGGTGAGTTCACCGGCGATGAGACGCAGCGCACCGCCCGCGATGGTCACAAGCGGGATGCTCGCCGCCGGGATGTCACGCCATGCCGCCGGCTTCATCTTCTCGGCTGCCGGCAGGTTGATCCACAACTGGAAGCCTCGCAGCCGGCCCTGCTGCTGCTGCGGCATCTCCGAATGGATGACGCCGCGGCCTGCCGTCATCCATTGCACGTCGCCCGGCCCGAGTTCGCCACGATTGCCCATGTGATCTTCGTGCAACATCCGGCCCTCGAGCATCAGCGTCACCGTCTCGAAGCCACGGTGCGGATGTGGCGGAAAGCCAGCGATGTAATCCTCGGGCCGGTCGGTGCCGAACTCGTCAAGCATCAGGAACGGGTCGTGGTAGAGCCCGCGCTGGCTACCGAGCGAGCGGCGCAGTCGGACACCGGCGCCGTCCGAGGTGTCGATGCCGGAGACGATGCGGGCGATGGTACGCAGCGTCATGCGCTCAGAGCGTCTGGTGGCTGCCGTCGCAGAGCGCGCCCCTGGCGCTGTGCTTGCAGCCGCAGAAGTAGACGGTGCCGCGCTCGGCGGCCTTGTACTCGACCGGGCTCAAGCCGCTGCCCTGATGTGAGCCGTCGCAGAAGGGCTGGTTCTTGCTTCGGCCGCAGGAACACCACCAGTAGCTCTTGCCGGCCTCCACTTGAACAGGGGAGGGGGCTTTTTGGGCGATCTCGGCTTGGCTCATCGGGGTCTCCTGCAAGAGGTCTGGGCTGGGGTGACATTATCGCGTAACGCCTCTGCCAGAACGGCGAGCCGCTCGACACGCGTCAAGCGTGGCGTTGCCCGGCATACTGCGCCCATGACAGCCCAAGCACCTTTCCGAAACCTCTGCACCGATTGCGGCATCAGCCGTACCAGCGACCCCAAACGCTGCGGCCGCGCATGCCAGTTCATCGCACCCGACTACCCGAGGCTCGAGCGCGCCGTCCACGGCCGCAGCCGCGACCCGGGACTTGCGGCCGGTGGCGACCCGGCGCGCGCCGACGAGGCTTTCTTCGGGCCCTACGTGGCGATGCACCGCGCCGCGCTGCGCCAGCCGCGCGACGGCGCGCAGTGGACTGGCATCACCACCCGGCTTGGGGAACGCCTGCTCGAGTCGGGCTTGGTCAGCGCCGTGCTGTGCATGACCGCCGACCCGG
>DALYGT010000041.1:0-5532 GCA_031971375.1 Burkholderiales bacterium
CGACTCCGAATCATCTCAGGGATGCGCTGGACAATGTGTAGGCCCTGTCTCGGACCGCGACCGGCGTGCGGAGTGCCATAATCCGCGCTCCTTGTTCACCCTCGTCATGGCGGCGATGCGCACCTTTCAGGACCTCATCCTCACCCTGCAGCGCTACTGGTCGGAGCGGGGTTGCGTGTTGCTGCAGCCTTACGACATGGAGGTCGGCGCCGGCACCAGCCACACGGCGACCTTCCTGCGCGCGCTCGGGCCCGAGCCCTGGAAGGCCGCCTACGTGCAGCCGAGCCGCCGCCCCAAGGACGGCCGCTACGGCGACAACCCCAACCGCCTGCAGCACTATTACCAGTTCCAGGTCGTGCTCAAGCCGGCCCCGGCCGACATCCTCGAGGCCTATCTGGGCTCGCTCGAGGCCATCGGCCTCGATCTGCGCGCCAACGACGTGCGCTTCGTCGAGGACGACTGGGAGAACCCGACCCTCGGCGCCTGGGGCCTCGGCTGGGAGGTCTGGCTCAACGGCATGGAAGTGACCCAGTTCACCTACTTCCAGCAGGTCGGCGGCATCGACTGCAAGCCGATCACCGGCGAGATCACCTATGGCCTCGAGCGCCTGGCCATGTACATCCAGGGCGTCGAGAACGTCTACGACCTGGTCTGGACCGAGGGCGTGCGGTACGGCGACGTCTACCACCAGAACGAGGTCGAGCAGAGCGCGTACAACTTCGAGCACAGCGACGTCGACTTCCTGCTCGGTGCGTTCGGCGCACACGAAGCTTCTGCCAAAAATCTTATGGAACAGAAGCTTGCGCTGCCTGCTTACGAACAGGTCTTAAAAGCGGCGCACACCTTCAACCTGCTCGATGCGCGGGGTGCCATCTCGGTGACCGAGCGCGCCGCCTACATCGGCCGCATCCGCAACCTGGCGCGCAGCGTGGCGGCGAGCTACCTCGACAGCCGCGCGCGGCTCGGCTTCCCGCTGGCCCCGCGCGAGTGGGTTGACGAGGTGCTGGCCAAGCGCGAGGCCGCGGCATGAGCCAAAACGTGCGCCCGCTGCTGGTCGAACTCCTCTGCGAGGAACTGCCGCCCAAGGCGCTGTCGCGCCTGTCGGAATCGTTCGCGCAGACCCTCGTGGTGGAACTCGCGGGGGCCGGCCTCTGCGCCGCCGATGCAGCGGTGAGCCCCTACGCCACGCCGCGCCGGCTGGCCGTGCATATCGCCGGCGTTGCTGCTCGCGCCGCCGACAAGCCGCTGCGGCAGAAGCTGATGCCGGTCGCGGTGGGCCTGGACGCGTCGGGTAACGCCACCCCTGCGCTGCAGAAGCGCCTTGCCGCGCTGGGTCTGGGCGACGTGCAGCCCGCACAGCTGATCCGCGAGTCTGATGGCAAGGCCGAGAGCCTGTTCGTCGACACCGTAGTGCCCGGCGCGCATCTGGCCGATGCGCTGCAGAAGGCGCTCGAGTTCGCGCTTGCGCGTCTGCCGATCCCCAAGGTGATGCAGTACCAGCTCGAGTCCGGCTGCGAGCAGCCGGGCTGGACCTCGGTCAGCTTCGTGCGGCCCGCGCACGGTCTGGTGGCATTGCACGGCGCCGACGTGGTGCCGGTGAGCTTGCTAGGTCTGCAGGCGGGTCGCAGCACGCGTGGCCACCGCTTCGAGTCGCCGCAACCGCTCATAGAGCTGCGTGATGCCGACAGCTACGCCACGCAACTGGCGGAGGAGGGCGCGGTGGTCGCCTCCTTCGCCGAGCGGCGCGCGATGATCGCTGCCCAGCTCGCAGGCGCGGCGGCCCGGATCGGCGGCGGCGTGCGCCCGATCGAGGATGAGGCCCTGCTCGACGAGGTCACCGCGCTGGTCGAGCGGCCCAATGTGCTGGTCGGCCAGTTCGACGAGACCTTCCTCGCGGTGCCTCAGGAATGCTTGATCCTGACCATGAAGGCCAACCAGAAGTATTTCCCGCTGGTCGATGCCTCAGGGCGCCTCACCAACCGCTTCCTGTTGGTCTCCAACATCTCGCCGGCCGACCCCTCGGCGGTGATCGCCGGCAACGAGCGCGTGGTGCGACCGCGCCTGGCCGATGCGCAGTTCTTCTTTCAGCAGGACCGCAAGGTGCCGCTGGCCGAGCGAGCGGCGGGGCTTGACCGGGTCGTCTACCACAACAAGCTCGGCAGCCAAGGCGAGCGCAGCGTCCGGGTGCGGGCCATCGCGCACGCCATCGTCGAGCAGTTGCGCATGGCGACCGTGCCCTACACCGCGGAGGCCAAGGACGAGTTCGACGTGCTCGATTCCAAGGTGCAGGAGGCGGCGCGCCTGGCCAAGGCCGACCTGCTCACCGACATGGTCGGCGAGTTCCCCGAGCTGCAGGGCATCATGGGCGGCTACTACGCGCGCCACGAGGGCCTGCGCGATGGTGTCGCCATCGCCATCGAGGACCACTACAAGCCGCGCTTCGCCGGCGACGCGCTGCCGCGCAACCATACGGGGACGGTCCTCGCGCTGGCCGACAAGCTCGAGACCCTGATCGGCCTGTTCGGCATCGGCGAGAAGCCGAGCGGCGACCGCGACCCCTTCGCGCTCAGACGCCACGCGCTCGGCGTGATCCGCATCCTCGTCGAGAAGAACCTGCCGCTCGAGTTGCCGGCGCTGGTCGCGGCGGCGCTGCCATGCTTCGGCGAGCGCATCAGCGACCCCTCGGCCGTACTGTTCGAATTCTTCCACGACCGTCTGGCCGTGTCGCTGCGCGAGCCGGGGGCTGACGGACAAGCCTGCAGCGCACAAGAGGTCGATGCGGTGCTGGCCCTCCGACCACCGCGTCTGGGCGACATCCCGCGCCGGCTCGAGGCGGTACGTGCCTTCGCTGCTCTCCCCGAGGCGGAGGCGCTCGCTGCAGCCAACAAGCGCGTCGGCAATATCTTGCGCAAGGCTGCCGCCGCCGAGCCGTCCACCGTCCCGGTCGACGCTTCGCTGCTCAAGGAACCGGCCGAGCAGGCTCTGCACGCTGCTCTCGCGGCCATCTTGCCCGAGGCCGACAAACTGTTTGAGACCGGCGACTACGCCGGTTCTCTCAAGGTGCTCGCCGCCCTGCGTTCGCCGGTCGATGCCTTCTTCGACGGTGTCATGGTCAACGCCGACGATCCCGCACTGCGCGCCAACCGCCTGGCGCTGCTCGGCCAGTTGCACGCCGCGATGAACCGCGTCGCCGACCTCGGGCGCCTCGCGGCGTGAATCCGACCCACCTTGTCATCCTCGACCGCGAAGGCGTGATCAGCGAGTGCGTCGTGCCATTCATGCGCTCGCCGGAGGAGTTCAAGCCGATCCCGGGAGCGCTCGAAGCCATCGCCCGCCTCAATCAAGCCGGTGCGCGGGTGGTGGTCGCCACCAATCAGGCAGGTGTCGGGCGCGGACTGACTGACATGGCAACTGTCAACGCCATCCACGACCGCATGCACCGCGCGGTGATGTCGGTGGGTGGGCGCATCGACGCCATCTTCTACTGTCCACATGCTGAGGAGGCGGGCTGTCGTTGCCGCAAGCCGGCCACCGGCATGTTCGAGGAGATCGCCGAGCGCTACGGCCTGCACGATCTCAGCGGTGTCGCAGCGGTCGGCGACAGCATCCGTGACCTGCTGGCGGCGCGCAAGGCCGGCGCGACGCCGATTCTGGTCCGCACCGGCAAGGGCCGCGACACCGAGTCCGCCGGCGGGCTGCCGCAGGGCGCGCAGGTGTTCGACGACCTTGCCGCTTTCACCGACGACTGGCTCGCCCGCCAGGTCTGATGCATCTCGATCAGCCACCGCGCCGGCTCGCCTCGCTGGTGTTTGCAGCGGGACAGTTCCTCATGACGGTGCTCTTCGCGTTCGCCTCGCTGCTCACGGCACCTTTACCGCTGATCTGGCGCTATCGCTTCATCACCCTCTGGTGCCGCTACGTCATCTGGTCGGCGCGTGCGCTGTGCGGCATCCGCTACAAGGTCGAGGGCGCCGGCAACATCCCGGCGGGCCCGGCCGTCTACCTTTCGCGCCACGAATCGGCTTGGGAGACGCTCGCCTTCAGCCAGATCCTGCCACCGCACGTCAACGTGCTCAAACGAGAACTCCTTCGTATCCCCTTTTTCGGCTGGGGGCTGGCGCTGCTCGCGCCGATCGCCATCGACCGCTCGGCAGGGCGTGCGGCGCTGCGCCAGATGGCCGATCAGGGGCGCGACCGCGTCGCGCGAGGTTTCTCGGTGGTGGTGTTCCCCGAGGGCACGCGCAAGGCACCAGGGGAGACTGCCGAGTTCTTTATCGGCGGGGCGTGGCTCGCCTGCCAGCTCGGCGTGCCGGTGGTCCCGGTGGCGCACGATGCCGGCCGTTGCTGGCCCCGAGAGGCGCTGTGGAAGCGCCCGGGGACCGTGCAGGTGGTCATCGGTGCGCCGATCCCGACCACCGGTCGCGGCGCATCAGAGGTCAACGCCGAGGCCAAGGCGTGGATCGACGCCACACGAGCGGCGATGGCCTGTGGCGCTGGCGTGCCGCCGTCTTAAAATCTGCCCGATCAAACACTCCGAATAACTGTCAAGGAGACTTCATGCGCATCCTTCACACCATGCTCCGCGTCGGCGACCTCAAGCGCTCGACCGACTTCTACACTGGCGTCCTCGGCATGAAGGTGCTGCGCCAGTCCGACTACCCGGATGGCCGCTTCACGCTTGCCTTTGTCGGCTACGGCGACGAACAGAGCACCGCCGTGCTCGAACTCACGCACAACTGGGACACGCCGTCCTATGACCTCGGCAACGCCTACGGCCACATCGCCATCGAGGTGGACGACGCCTACGCCGCCTGCGACGCCGTCACCGCCAAGGGCGGCAAGGTGATCCGGCCGGCGGGCCCGATGAAGCACGGCAAGACCGTGATCGCCTTCGTCGAGGACCCCGACGGCTACAAGATCGAGTTCATCCAGAAGGGCACTTGGGGGCATTGAGGCCCGACAAGATTTCAGCCACATCTCCGTAACAGAAGCGGTGCAAGCTAGTGTGGACTGATTGGGGCATCTCGCCTCAGACACGCTGCACGCTCCGGTACAGGGGCGGCTTCACGGAGGAAGATCGATGGATGATGTGGGCCGCTCACCGAGCGGATATAGCCTCGCGCGGCTTTCGGCGATGCGCCGCGCCAGTCTGGCGCGCAAGCTCACGCCTGAGGAGTATCGGGTCATGATCGACCACGGCACCGAGCGGCCATTTTGCGGCGGCTTGCTGCATGAAAAGGGCGTCGGCGTGTTTGCCTGCCGGCTCTGCGGACTGCCGCTGTTCCACAGCGAGGCGAAGTTCACGTCCGGCACTGGCTGGCCGAGTTTCTACAAGACTTTTGACGACGCGCACATCGACCGCATCGAGGACGGCAGCTACGGCATGCGCCGCACCGAGATCCGTTGCACCCGTTGCGACAGCCACCTTGGGCACGTCTTCCCCGATGGTCCGCCGCCAACCTTCGAACGGCACTGCCTCAACGGCGCAGCGCTCGAGTTCTTCCCCGAGGGGGCGGAGATCCCGCAGCACGA
>DALYGT010000041.1:5632-8480 GCA_031971375.1 Burkholderiales bacterium
TCGTTGAGCAAGGCTGACAGTGCGTTGCGCAGCGTCTTGCGGCGCTGCCCGAATGCCGCCGTGACGACCGCATCGAAGCGCGCCGGATCAGCGATGCGTGGCGCGGCATCGCCGAGGGGCGTCATCACCACCACCGCCGAATCTACCTTGGGCGGCGGGTTGAACGCGCCGGGCGGCACGGTGCACAAGCGGTACATGTTGAAGCGCACCTGCAGCCCGACCGAGAGCCGCCCGTAGGCAGACGAACCCGGCTCAGCGACCATGCGGTCGACCACCTCCTTCTGCAGCATCAGCACCATGCGCTCGATGTGCGGTGCGTAGTCCGCCAGATGGAACAGCAGCGGCGTGGAGATGTTGTAGGGCAGGTTGCCGGCCACCTTGAAGCGCTCGCCGACCGTGGCAAAGTCAAAAGCCAGCGCGTCGGCCGCGTGGACGGCGAGCTTCGGTGCGGCGGCGCTGGACTGCCAGTGCGCCACCAGGTCGCGGTCGAGTTCGACCACCTGCAAACGGTCGAGCCGTTCCAGCAAAGGTAGCGTGAGAGCGCCGAGCCCTGGCCCGATCTCGACCATGGTGTCGCCCGGCTTGGGGTCGAGCGCATCGACGATGCGCCCGATGACCCCGGCGCTGACCAGGAAGTGCTGGCCGAAGCGTTTTCTCGGCTTGTGGGCGGTCAACCCAGCTGCGCCAGTTGAGTTCTCAGGCGCGCCAGCGTCGCCTCGAATCCGGCCACGCGGTCACGTTCCTGCTGCACCACGGCGGCCGGCGCCCGGTCGACAAAGCTGGCGTTACCGAGCTTGGCCTGCGCGCGTGTGACTTCGCCCTCGAGGCGCGCGATCTCCTTGCCCAGACGCGCCTTCTCCGCCTCGACGTCGATCTCGACCTTGAGCATCAGGCGGAAGTCGCCGACCACCTGCACCGGTGCCGGTGAGGCCGGCAGCGCATCGCCCGCAGGCTCGACGCTGGAGAGCCGCGCGAGTGCGGCAAGGTAGGGCGCGTAGGCGGTGACCGTGTCGCGGCATCCGGCTACCACCAGTGGCGACTTCTCCGCTGGCGACAGGCCCATCTCGCCGCGCAGGCTGCGCACCGCGTCGACCATCGCCTTGAGCCCGGCCACCCACGCCTCGCTCGCCTCGTCGATCTTGTTTGGCTGCGAGACTGGAAACGCGGCGGTGGCGATCGACTCGCCCTCGGCCACGACTCGGCCCGACAGCGGCGCAACGGTCTGCCAGAGCTCCTCGGTGATGAAGGGGATCAGCGGATGCGCCAGCCGCAGCGTGGTTTCGAGCACGCGCAGCAGGGTGCGGCGGGTGGCGCGCTGCTGCTCCGGCGCGCCGGTCGCGATCTGAACCTTGGCCAGCTCCAGGTACCAGTCGCAGTACTCGTCCCACACGAAGCGGTAGATGGTCTGCGCGGCGAGGTCGAAGCGGTACTCGCGCAGGTGGCGATCCATCTCCGCCTCGGTGCGCTGCAGCAGGCTGACGATCCAGCGGTCCGGCTGCGAGAAGTGCAGGTAGCCGCCGGGGCCGCAGGCACCATTGTCGCCAGAGGTCGTATCAGCGGGCTTGCTGCCGCACGGCTCCAGCCCGCAGTCCTGGCCCTCGGTGTTCATGAGCACAAACCGCGTCGCGTTCCACAGCTTGTTGCAGAAGTTGCGGTAGCCCTCGCAGCGCTGCATGTCGAACTTGATGTCGCGGCCGGGGCTCGCCAGGCTGGCAAAGGTGAAGCGCAGCGCGTCCACGCCGAAGGCCGGGATGCCGTCCGGGAACTCCTTGCGCGTCTTCTTGGCGATGCTCTCGGCCTGTTTGGGGTTCATCAGACCGGTGGTGCGCTTCTCGATCAGGGCGTCGAGCCCGATGCCATCGATCAGGTCGATGGGATCGAGCACGTTGCCCTTGGACTTGCTCATCTTCTGGCCCTCCGCGTCGCGGATCAGGCCGTGCACGTAGACGTCGCGGAAGGGGATCCTGCCGGTCAGGTGCGTGGTCATCATGACCATGCGCGCGACCCAGAAGAAGATGATGTCGAAGCCGGTCACCAGCACGCTGGAGGGCAGGTAACGACTGAGCATCGGGTTGGCGGCGTCCTTGGCCGCGTCGCCGGTCCAGTCGAGGGTGGAGAAGGGCCACAGTGCCGACGAGTACCAAGTGTCCAGCACATCGTCATCCCGGCGCAGCTCGCCGGTGTAGCCGTCGCGCTCGGCCATCTCGCGCGCCTCGGCGGCGTTGTGCGCGACCCAGACGCGACTGTCGTCAGCGTACCAGGCAGGGATCTGATGGCCCCACCACAGCTGCCGCGAGATGCACCAGTCCTGGATGTTGTTGAGCCACTGGTTGTAGGTGTTGACCCAGTTCTCCGGCACAAAGCGCACCTGGCCGTCGGCGACCACCTCGATCGCCTTCTGCACGATGCTTTTCCCATCGCTTCCCGGCTTGCTCATGGCGACGAACCACTGGTCGGTCAGCATGGGCTCGACCACCACGCCGGAGCGGTCACCGCGCGGCACCATCAGCTTGTGCGGCTTGACGCTGTCCAGCAGGCCGGCGGCCTCGAGGTCGGCGACCACCTGCTTGCGTGCGGCGAAGCGCTCGAGCCCGACCAGACCCGCAGGCAACGCGATGCTGTCCCTGGCCGAGCCATCGGCGGCGTAGACCTGCGCGGTGGCGGGCACATTGCCGGCGAGGTCCAGCACGACGATGCGGTCGAGGCCGTGGCGCTGGCCCACGGCGTAGTCGTTGAAGTCGTGCGCGGGCGTGACCTTGACCACACCGGTGCCGAACTCGCGCTCCACGTAGGCATCCGCGATGACCGGGATGCGGCGGCCGCACAGCGGCAGCTCGACCTCACGGCC
>DALYGT010000042.1:0-8476 GCA_031971375.1 Burkholderiales bacterium
CAGTCGCGACAAGATCGTGCCGGGGAGCCCGGGCGACTTCTCGCGCCTCGCCGGTGACCTTTTCGCGGCGGCTGATCCGCGGGCGCAAGGCACCGTCGACGCGGGTGACCCGGCGTGGCTGCGCGTCAGCCTGGCGGGGGACCGCACCCGCACCGCCGATGCCGATCTGTGGGGGCTGGCATCCGGCCATCCGCGTGAGACCTTTGATGTTCCGCGGCTCGGGGTGGAGGTCGCCCCTCACCCGCGTGTGCGCCTCGCCGTCGGCTACAGTCAGGCCGCGCGCGGCGACACGCGCCTTTACACCGGCAGCACCGCGGTCCGCGTCTGGCCGGCCGCTGCCCCCGCCGAGACCGCGATCGACCTGCGCGCGAGCTACGCGCAGGTCACCGGGGTGCGGCATCTCACACTGGATACGCAGAGCGCCGAAGCGCTGGTCTCGCGAACCTGGGGCCGGGTCCTCGGCTACGCCGGGGCCGGCGTGGTGCACGGCGAGGCGCACCTCGGCAGCCGCTTCGACTATGACGCTCGGCAGACCTTGGGCAAGTTCTTCGCAGGCGGCGAAGCAGTCTGGGGGGGCGCGCGGGTCACGGCGGAGGTCGGCATCACCGGTGACCGGCCATGGCAGGCGCTGCGGGTCTCGATGGGTTTCTGATACGTGGTTTTGGCAACTTTTTGACAAGGAACGCATGACATGGCTGTGATCACCGGGCTGCACGGCAACAACCACCACATGAGCGCCACCTCCAAGGCACTGGGCGACGCGCTCAAGGCCGCGAGCCAAGCCGCCAAGTCCGCGCTTGGCGACGGCCTGGCCAGCCTGCAAGCCGATCTTGATGCGCTTGGCGGGGGCACCAACCTCAAGTCGGCCGGGTTCGCCTCCAACACGTCGACCCTGGTCAGATACTTCTTCTCTGGATCCAAGTCAGACTCCAGCGGCGGTGTGCTGGAACTGCGCGGCAGCAACCTGCCGGTGTTCGACAGCGCGGCGAACAGCTTTGCACCGACCGCCAAGAGCGCGACCACGACCATCACCGGGCTTTCGTATTCGGACCCGAAGAACGCCAACCTCGGCCTGACGGTGAACGGTTCGCTGACGATCAACCCCTACACGCTCGGCGGCGACACCTACAGCACCAAGACCTTCAACCTCAAGTCGATCACCCTCGGTGACGACCATCTCCGCGTGAGCCTGTCCGGCAACGTGACGCGCACCGAGCCAAAAGGCCAGCTGATCAACGGTGCCGTGTCGTTCCCGCAGGCGACCGTGAGCGGCGTCATCAACAAGGCGACTGCCGACCTGCGCGACGTCGACGGCAAATACTTTCACCTCGTCATCAATGTCTCGCTCATGCCCGGCGACGACAAGTCGGTGCGCCGCATCGACTCGCTCACCCTGACCAAAGATGGCAACAGCAGCCTGGGGGTGACGCTGACCCAGCCGGGCATCTACTTCAACGCCAACAGCGAGCTGGCGGACAGCAGCGGCAAGGTGCTGCAAGGCGACGACTCGGACGTGCTGTTCCGCAATGCCGACAGCATCACCGGCACCAGTGAGGGCGACGACCTCTACGGCCATGCCGGCAACGACACCATCAGTGGCGGCGCAGGGAACGACAGCATCGGCGGCGGTGACGGCCTCGACAAGCTCACCGGCGGCACCGGCGCAGACACGTTCTACTTTGATACGGCACCCTCGGCCAGCAACCTCGACAGCATCGCCGACTTCAGCCGTACCCAAGGCGATCGCTTGGCGTTCGACCTCAAGGCCTTCGGCGGATTCCGGGCCGGTGCCGGCGGCGCGTTGTCGGCGGACCAGTTCGAGTCGGGGGCCAACCTGAGCGCGGCGACCAAGGCCGCCACGCGCCTCGTCTACGACACCAAGTCCGGCAGCGTCTACTACGACGTCGATGGCGCTGGCGGCGTGGCGGCGGTCAAGGTGGCGGTGATCGGCGCCAAGCCGGCACTGACGGCCGGCGATGTCCTGCTCTACCGCGGCGACTTCGTGGCGAGCTGAGACCCGGGCCGGGGGCGCATCCCGCAGCACCTCCGGCGTATCATCGCGGTTTGCGGTGGCGCGCCTGCCGCCGCCCGACAGAGCCTCCGCCGAACGTGCCCATCCTCACCCTGCGCGGCCGCCGCGCGTTGTCCGATTTCCGTGCCGAGAGCTTGTTCGAGACGCTGCGCGGCAAGGTCGCCGACCTGCGGCGCTTGGCCTGCGCGCACCGTTACTTTGTCGACTGCGAGCGGGCGCTGAGCGCGGACGAGCGCGCGCGCCTCGAGGCGCTGCTCGACGACCCCTCGGTGCCGCTCGACGACCTGCCGCGCGGGCCGGTGCTACTGGTCACGCCGCGCGTCGGCACGATCAGCCCGTGGTCGTCCAAGGCCACTGACATCGCGCACAACTGCGGGCTGGGTGCCGTGCGACGCATCGAGCGCGGCACCGTCTACGCGTTCGATGTCGGGCGCACCTTGACGGCCGGCGAACGCAATCTGCTGGCGGCCGCCATCCACGACCGCATGACCGAGTCGGTGATCCTCGAGGCCCAGATCGAGGCGCTGTTCGGCCATGCCGCACCGGCGCCGCTGGTGACGGTCGCGCTGGGCCGTGACGCCCGCGCCGCGCTCGCCCGCGCCAACGCCGAGATGGGCCTGGCGCTGGCCGATGACGAGATCGACTACCTCGCCGAGGCCTACCTCGCGCTCGGCCGCGACCCGACCGACGCCGAGCTGGTGATGTTCGCGCAGGCCAACTCCGAGCATTGCCGCCACAAGATCTTCAATGCCGAGTTCGTGGTGGACGGCGAGGCTCAACCGCAGAGCCTGTTCGCGATGATCCGCGAGACGCACAAGGCCAACCCGCAGTACACCCTGAGTGCTTACTCCGACAACGCCGCAGTGATGCAGGGCGCCACTGTGCAACGCTTCTACCCGCGCGATGCTGCCGGCACCACCTTGCGCGAGTACGGCTATTCCGAGGAGCCGGTGCACACGCTGATGAAGGTGGAGACGCACAACCACCCCACGGCCATCGCGCCGTTCGCCGGTGCGGCGACCGGTGCCGGCGGCGAGATCCGTGACGAGGGCGCCACTGGCCTCGGCGCCAAGCCCAAGGCCGGCCTGTGCGGGTTCAGCACCAGCCACCTGCGCATCCCGGGCGTCGACCTGCCTTGGGAGGCTGGTGGCGTCGGCCGGCCCGACCGCATCGTCAGCGCATTGCAGATCATGCTCGACGGGCCGATCGGCGCGGCGGCGTTCAACAACGAGTTCGGCCGGCCCAATCTGGCGGGCTATTTCCGCACCTTCGAACAGGAGGTCGACGGCCGCGTGCGCGGCTACCACAAGCCGATCATGATCGCCGGCGGCATCGGCAACGTCGCCGAGCCGCACGTGCTCAAACAGGGCTTTCCGGCCGGGTCGCTGCTGATCCAGCTCGGCGGGCCGGCGCTGCGCATCGGCCTCGGTGGCGGCGCAGCATCGTCATTGGCCACCGGCGCCAACGCCGCCGACCTCGATTTCGACTCGGTGCAGCGCGGCAACCCGGAGATCCAGCGCCGCGCGCAGGAGGTCATCGACCGCTGCTGGCAGATGGGCCCCGCCAACCCGATCCTGCTCATCCATGACGTCGGTGCCGGCGGCTTGAGCAACGCCTTCCCCGAGCTGGCGCACTCGGCCGGGCGCGGCGCGCGCTTTGAGCTGCGCAAGGTGCCCAACAAGGAACCGGGCATGAGCCCGATGGAGGTCTGGTGCAACGAGGCGCAGGAGCGCTACGTCCTCGCCATCGCGCCCGACCGGCTGGCCGCCTTCACCCTCATCTGCGAACGCGAGCGCTGCCCGTTCGCGGTGGTCGGCGTCGCCACCGCCGAACAACACCTGCTGGTGACCGACAGCCATTTTGGCAACCGGCCGGTCGACCTGCCGCTCGACGTGCTGCTCGGCAAGCCGCCGCGCATGCGTCGCGACGTGGCGCGGGCGCCCGCGCTGGGCGACGACTTTGGCGCGCTGGAGGCGAACAGCCGTGGCAACGCCGTCGGCTTGCAGTTGTCGGGACCTGCGTTGCGCCAAGCTGTGCTCGACGTGCTGCGCCACCCCACGGTGGGCGACAAGACCTGGCTGATCACCATCGGCGACCGCACCGTGGGCGGGCTCACCGCGCGCGACCAGATGGTGGGCAAGTGGCAGGTGCCGGTGGCCGATGTGGCGGTGACCACGCTCGGCTACAGCACCTTGCGCGGCGAGGCCTTTGCCATGGGCGAGCGCACCCCGTTGGCGGTTCTGGACGGCCCGGCCAGCGGGCGCATGGCCATCGGTGAGGCGCTGACCAACCTCGCCGCCGCCGACGTCCCCTCGCTCGCCTACGACAAACTCTCGGCCAACTGGATGGCCGCCTGCGGGCAACCGGGCGAAGACGCGGCACTCTTCGACACGGTGCGCGCGGTGGCGCTGGAGTTCTGCCCGGCGCTGGGCGTCGCGATCCCGGTGGGCAAGGACTCGCTGTCGATGACGACGCGGTGGCAGGCCAGCGACACCCTTGAAGGAGGGCCTGACGGGGGATGCGGCGCGCGAAGCGATGCGACCCCGGCGGACCCGACCGGCACCGACGCCGGCAGCACCCTCGGGGCGACGGGTCTTCGCGCCCCGTCAGCCCCTTCGAGTGCGCCGGCCGCCGAGCGCGTGGTGACCTCGCCGCTGTCGCTGATCGTCTCCGCCTTCGCCCCGGTCGGCGACGCCAGCGCCACGCTCACCCCGGTGCTGCGCGAGGGCGACACGCGTCTGGTTCTGGTCGACCTTGGCCGCTGCAAGAACCGCCTCGGTGGCAGCATCCTCGCGCAGACCCGTGGCCGCATCGGCCAAGCGGTGCCGGACTGCAAGAAGCCGGCGCGCCTCAAGGCCATGTTCATGACGGTGCGGGCGCTGGCGCGCGAGGGCCGCATCCTCGCCTATCACGACCGCTCCGACGGCGGCCTGCTCGCCAGCGTGGCGGAGATGATGTTCGCCAGCCGGCTCGGCGTGACGCTCGACTGCGCGCAGGACGACGTCACCGGTTGGCTGTTCAACGAGGAGCTCGGCGCGGTGCTGCAAGTGGCCGAGTCCAACGTCGCACAGGTCACTGCGGCCTTTGCCGCCGCCGGCCTCGCGGACGCAGTGAACGTGATCGGCCGCGTCGACGGCACGCCACGCTTGCTGTTGCGCCAACGCGGCACACCGCTGATCGACATCGGCATGGGCGAGATGCTCGCCGCCTGGCGCGAGACCGGCCATGCCATGCAAAGACTGCGCGACAACCCCGAGTGCGCCGACCAGGAACACCTGCGTGCCCTCTCCGACGACCCCGGGCTCTCGGCTGCGCTGACATTCGACCCGGCAGACGACCCGGCCGCGCCGCATGTGGCGCGCTTTGTACGGCCCAAGGTGGCGATCCTGCGCGAGCAGGGTGTCAACGGCCATGTCGAGATGGCCGCGGCATTCGACGCGGCCGGCTTTGCCGCCATCGACGTGCACATGAGCGACATCCTCGCCGGGCGCATCAACCTGCGTGATTTCAAGGGCTTGGCGGCGTGCGGTGGCTTCTCCTACGGCGATGTGCTGGGTGCCGGCCAGGGCTGGGCCAAATCGATCCTGTTCAACGAACGCGCACGCGAGGTGATGGAGGCGTTCTTTCGCCGCACCGACACCTTTGCGCTGGGCGTGTGCAACGGCTGCCAGATGATGGCGAGCCTCGCGCCGATGATCCCCGGTGCGTCGCACTGGCCGCGCTTCGTGCGCAACCGCAGCGAGCAGTTCGAGGCGCGGCTGGCGCTGGTCGAGATCCTCGACAGCCCGTCCATCCTGTTGCAGGGCATGGCCGGCAGCCGCCTGCCGGTGGTCGTCTCGCATGGCGAAGGCCGCGCCTGGTGGGCCGACCCGCGCGAGGCCGAACGCGTGCGCGTGGCCATGCGCTACGTCGACAGCCACGGCCAGCCAACCGAGCGCTACCCCGACAACCCCAACGGCTCGCCGGGCGGAGTGACCGCCGTGACCACCGCCGACGGCCGCGTGACCATCCTCATGCCGCATCCGGAGCGCGTGTTCCGCAGCATTCAGATGAGCTGGCGGCCTGAGGGATGGGGCGAGCGCAGCCCGTGGGCGCGGATGTTCGGCAACGCCAGAGCCTGGGTCGGCTGATGATCTCGCGCCAGTTGCTCCAGCAGTTCCCGGTTTTCGTCGACATGAGCGATGCCGATGCCAACCGGCTGTGCGAACTCGCCTCGCTGGTCGATGTGCCGCGCCGGAGCCGCATCGTCGAGGCCGGCAGCATCGGCGACGGCGCGTATCTGCTGGTCTCCGGCAAGGTCAAGGTGTTCCTCGCCGACGACGACGGCCGCGAGGTGATCCTCGACACGCTCGGCCCAGGCGAGGTGTTTGGCGAGATGAGCCTGATCGACGAGTTGCCCTGCTCGGCGCACGTCGAATCGCAGGAGACCTGCACGTTGGCGCGCATCGGCAAGCAGGATTTCCTCGACTGCATCGACCGCAGCCCACAACTGGCGCGCGCGGTGATGCGCAACCTCGCGGCAAGGCTGCGGGCTGCCGACGAGCAGATCGAGCGGCTGGCGCTATTCAGCGTCGAGGAGCGGGTACTGCAGTTCCTGCTCGACCACAGCGTCGAGCGCGACGGCCAGCGCGAGGTCGAGCCGCCGTCCAAGCAGGACATCGCGCGCAATGTCGGTGCCTCGCGCGAGATGGTGAGCCGGGTGATGCGCTCGCTGGAGGGATCCGGACGGATCCGCGCAGCGGGCAAGACGCTGGTGCTGGCCGAGACGCCCAAGCCCTGAGCAGGGCCGCGGGTCTCATGGCCATCATCCGATCCCGACCGTGACCTCCCCCGACCACACCCCGATGATGCGCCAGTATCTGGCGCTCAAGGCCGAGCACCCCGACCGGTTGCTGTTCTACCGGATGGGCGACTTCTACGAGCTCTTCTACGACGACGCGCAACGCGCCGCGCGCCTGCTGGACATCACGCTGACGCAGCGCGGCCAGTCGGCTGGCGCACCGATCCCGATGGCCGGGGTGCCGTACCACGCCGCCGAGCAATACCTGGCGCGGCTGGTGCGCGCCGGCGAGTCGGTGGCGATCGCCGAGCAGGTGGGCGATGTCAGCACCGCCAAGGGCCCGGTCGAGCGCGCCGTGGTGCGCATCGTCACCCCCGGCACGCTGACCGACGCCGGGCTGCTCGACGAGCGACGCGACGCGCCCCTGCTGGCCTTGTACCCGGCTGCCACGCGACTCGGCGCGGCATGGCTCACCCTGACCAGTGGCGACCTGCAACTCGGCGAGCTGGCGACCACCGACCTCCCCGCCCTGCTCGCGCGCATCCAGCCGGCCGAGGTGCTGCTGCCCGAGGGCAGCGAAGCGCTGGTCGCGTCTGCCGCCGCGCGACCGCCGCCGCTCACCACACTGGCACCCTGGCAGATGGACGCCGAAGCCGGGCGCCGCGCGCTGTGCCAGCAGTTCGGTGTGCAGAGCGTCGCGCCATGGGGCTGCGACGAGACGCCGCTGGCGCTCGCCGCCTGCGCCGGCCTGCTCGACTACTGCCGCCACACGCAGCGCCAGCAGATGGGCCACCTGCGTCCGCCGCGCATCGAGCGCGCCGGCGAACTGCTGCACCTCGACGCAGCGACGCGCCGTAACCTTGAGCTCACCGAGACGCTGGGCGGTCAGCGCGAGCCGACCCTGCTGAGCGTGCTCGATACCTGCCGCACTGCCGCTGGCAGCCGCTGGCTGCACCGCGCCCTGCACCACCCGCTGCGCGCCGGTCCACAGCTCGACCACCGGCAAGCGACGGTCGCCGCGCTTCGCACCGGTCCGGGGCCGCTACGCCTGCTGCTCGGCGACCTCTGCGACGTCGAGCGCATCGCAGCGCGCGTGGCGCTGCGCAGCGCACGCCCGCGCGACCTCGCCGCGCTGCGCGATACCCTGCGCCTGCTGCCGGACATCAGCGCCGAATTGGCCAAGCTCGCCCGACGCAGTCAGAGCGCCGGACTCCTCGACCTGATGACGCAACTGGTCGCACCGGACGACGCGCTGCTCGCGCTGGGCCGTACGCTGGCGCCGCAACCTGCCGTCAGCCTCAAGGATGGCGGGGTGATCGCCGCCGGCGCCGACACCGAGCTCGACGAGTTGCGTGCACTCGACAGCGGCTGCGGCGAGTTCCTGCTGGCGCTGGAGGCCCGCGAGCGCGAGCGCACCGGCATCGCCACACTCAAGGTCGAGTACAACCGCGTCCACGGCTTCTACATCGAGGTCGGGCGGTCGCACTCGGAGAACCTCCCCGCAGAGTACCGGCGCCGGCAGACGCTGAAGAACGCCGAACGCTACATCACGCCCGAGTTGCAGGCCTTCGAGGACCGCGCACTCTCCGCCCGCGAGCGCGCGCTGATGCGCGAGCGGCAGTTGTATGAGGCCCTGCTCGATGCCCTGCCGCCCCATCTGCCCG
>DALYGT010000043.1:0-6091 GCA_031971375.1 Burkholderiales bacterium
AAAACGCCCGACCAAGAAAGGTCAGGCGTCGGGGTCTGGTGGCCAGGGGCAGAATCGAACTGCCGACACTGCGATTTTCAGTCGCATGCTCTACCAACTGAGCTACCTGGCCAGAAGAGCGCGGAGGGTACCGGCCGGGCCCTCCGGAGTCAAGTCAACAACGGCCGAGACGGCCCACTGATGCGGGCCAGCCTCGGGCGCGAGCGGCGCTCAGGCGCGGCCGCGCTTCATCATGGTCAGCGCCGAGAAGATGGCGCCGATGCCCAGACAGGCAACGAACTTGCCCGGCGAATTCGAGGCGGGGAGGATCAGATAGCTGACGACCGAGATGCTGGCAACCATACCGCCGATGCCGGCGTAGTGCATAAGCTTGTCCATGCGGAGATCTCCTTGAGGGCTGTGGGTGGCAGTGCGGTACAGAGCGGTCTCATCCGGTCCTGTCCAGATGACCGGGCGAGCGAACATCAGACGCAAACACTAGAGATGAAGTGTGACAGGGTCAATCTCGCCGGCTCTTTTTCGAATCAATCCAGATAGATACGCGCCTGGATGCGACGGCATCGGCACGCTCGCCGGGAGTCACCGACAATATGGACATGGATATCAAGCCACCCCACCTCAAGACCCCCGATCTCAAGACTTGGATCCGCGCCGCCAAACGCGACGGCCTCGCGCTCTGGTTCGCGCTGCGACACCCGCTCACCCCGACATGGATCAAGGGCGGCCTGCTGCTGGTGGTGGCGTACGCACTGTCGCCCATCGACCTCATCCCCGACTTCATCCCGGTGATCGGCTATCTGGACGAGGCGATCCTCCTGCCGATCGCGGTGGGGTTGCTGGCACGCGCCCTGCCCGAAGGCGTGATGGCTGACTGCCGGCAGCAGGCCGAGCAATGGCTCGCCAACGGCAACGCCAAGCCACGCATGGTGCTTGGCGCGGTGCTCATCGGCGGCGTGTGGCTCGTCGCGCTGGGGGCTGCGTGGCAGACCTGGTCAGGCAACTAGGCGCGCTGAGCCCAGCCGTCCTTGAGCGTCACCGCGCGGTTGAACACCGGCGCACCCGGCTTGCTGTCGTGGCGGTCCGCCACAAAGTAGCCGTGCCGCTCGAACTGGAAGCGCTGCTCGGGCGCCGCATCGCGCAATGAGGGCTCGAGCTGCGCAGTGATGACGCGCAGCGAATCCGGGTTGATGTCGTCGAGGAAGTCGCGCTCGAGATCCGGCGCATCGCCCTCGCGCCGACCGCCCGGGTTGGGGTGCGCGAAGAGGCGGTCGTAGAGGCGCACAGTGGCCTGGTAGGCGTGCGCCACCGAGACCCAGTGCAGGTTGCCCTTGGTCTTGTAGTTGTCGGCACCGGGCGTGCCGGACTTGGAGTCGGCGAAGTACTCGGCGTGCACGGCGGTCACGTTGCCCGCAGCGTCCTTCTCGCAGCCGGTACAGGTGACCACAAAGCCATAGCGCAGCCGCACCGTGTTGCCCGGGTAGAGGCGGTGGAAGCCCTTCTCCGGCACCTCCTGGAAGTCCTCGCGCTCGATCCACAGCTCACGGGTGAACGGCATCTCGCGCTTGCCCAGCTCGGGGTGCAGCGGGTGGTTGGGCGCGTGGCAGGTCTCGAGCGCACCCTCGGGGAAATTGGTGATGACCAGCCTCAGCGGGTCGAGCACGGCGACCCGGCGCTCGGCCGATTCGTTGAGGTGCTCGCGCATGCAGTCCTCGAGCACGCTCATGTCGATCCAGCTGTCCGACTTGCTCACGCCGATGCGCTCGGCGAACAAGCGGAACCCCTCGGCCGTGAAGCCGCGGCGACGCGCACCCACCAGCGTCGGCAGGCGCGGGTCGTCCCAGCCGGCGACGTGGCCCTCCTCCACCAGCTGGATCAGCTTGCGTTTGGAGAGGACGACGTAGCTGAGATTCAGGCGGCTGAACTCGTACTGGCGCGGCAGCGGCGTGTTGAGCAGACCGAGTGCGGCCAGCTTCTCGTTGAGCCAGTCGTAGAGCGGCCGGTGGTCCTCGAACTCGAGCGTGCAGATGCTGTGGGTGACGTTCTCCAGCGCATCCGACACCCCGTGCGTGTAGTCGTACATCGGGTAGATGCACCACGCGTCGCCAGTGCGGTGATGGTGGGCATGGCGGATACGGTAGGCCACCGGGTCACGCAGGTTGATGTTGGCGCTCTGCATGTCGATCTTGAGGCGCAGCACGTGCGCGCCGTCGGCGAACTCGCCGGCCTTCATGCGGCGGAACAGGTCGAGGTTCTCGGCGACGCTGCGGCCGCGGAACGGTGAATCCTCGCCGACCTGCGTCAACGTACCGCGCCGCGCACGCATCTCCTCGGCCGATTGGCTGTCGACGTAGGCATCGCCGTGCTCGATCAGCTTCTCGGCGAACGCATAGAGCCACGGGAAGTAGTCGCTGGCGAAGTATTGGTGCGAGGCGCCAAAGGCATCCCAACCAAAGCCGAGCCACTGCACCGCCTCGAGGATGCCGTCGACGTACTCCTGCTCCTCGCGGGTCGGGTTGGTGTCGTCGAAGCGCATGTGGCAGACGCCGCCAAAGTCACGCGCCAGCCCGAAGTTGAGGCAGATGCTCTTGGCGTGGCCGTAGTGCAGGTAGCCGTTGGGCTCGGGCGGGAAACGCGTACGGATCTTCGCCGGGTCGGGCGCACCGGCCTGCTGCTGCGCCGCCGGGCCGGGCCGCCCGGACCAACGTCGGCCGGCGTAGGCCCCGCTCGCGAGGTCAGCCTCGATGATGTTGCGGATGAAGTTGGCGGCGGGTGCCGGCGGGCTGGAAGGGGGTTTGCTCACGTCTGCAGATTCGGTCGGGTGCCCCGCATTCTAGCCTTACGGCCGCAATGGCTTTCTGCTAAGTTGGCTGCCCAGAGAGGTCTCGAATTGAAATACTGCAACGCATGCGCCGCGCCCATCGATGTCCTTGTCCCGGACGACGACAATCGGCCGCGCCACGTTTGCACCGCCTGCGGCGAGATCCACTACGTCAACCCCAAGGTGGTGGTCGGCTGCCTGCCGGTCATCGGCAGCAAGGTGCTGCTCTGCCGCCGCGCGATCGAACCCAGATACGGCAAATGGACGCTACCGGCGGGCTTCCTCGAATGCGGTGAGACGCTGGAGGCCGGGGCCCTGCGCGAGACGCTCGAGGAAGCTGGTGCGACGGTCGAGATCGACGCGCTGTACACCGTGCTCAGCATCGTCCACGCCGAGCAGATCTACATGATGTTCCGCGCGACCCTGCCACAGCCGGTCTTCGCCGCCGGCACAGAGAGCCTGGAGGTCGCACTGTTCGAAGAGGCCGACATCCCCTGGGACGAACTGGCCTTCAGCACCATCCGCCGCACGCTTGAACACTTCTTCGAGGACCGCCGCAATGGCGGCTTCGGCCTGCACGTCGGCCAGGTGGAACGGACCGCCGCGCGACGCTGAAAGCGCTGTCAGGCGTTGGTGCCCTGCCAGCGTCGCAGCCACACCTGCAGCACCGCTGTTGCCGGCAGCGCGACCAGCACGCCGCTGGCGCCGAACAGCTTGCCAAAGGCGAGCAGCGCAAAGATGACGGTGAGCGGGTGCAAACCGATGCGCTCGCCGACCAACCGCGGCGTCACCACGAAGTTCTCGAGCAGGTTGCCGCCGACGAAGACGGCGACGATGGCCCACAGCGGCGCTGCCTCACCGGGCAGCAACGCAGCAGCGCCGACCGCCAGCAGCGCACCGCCGACCACGCCGAGCAGCGGCACGAAGGTGAGGATGCCGGCCAACACACCGATCGACAGCGCGTGCGGCACACCCAGCAGGTGCAAGGCCGCCGAATAGACTACCGCCATGGTCGCCATGACCGCGAACTGACCGCGGACGAACTCGCCGAGCACCCCGTCAGCGTCCGCCGCCAGACCCGCCACGGTCCCCTGCATCTGTCGCGGCCACAGCGCGAGCAGGGCCGGGCCGATGCGCGGGATGTCGCGCAGGGCATAGAACAGCAGCACCGGGAACAGCGCCAGCGTGCCGAGCAGACCTGCCAGTGCGGCACCACCCTGCCCTGCCCGCAACAGACCACTGCGCAACCAGCCCGAGAGCTCGCCGGCATGGCGCGCAGCGATGGCTTGCAGTTCGGTCATGGGGTCGGCGGCATCGACGCCGATGCGGTCGAGCAGCGCTGGCAGGTGCTCGTGCAGCAGCGCGACCATCTGCGGCAGGCGCTCGGCCAGCGCGGCCGTCTGTGCGATCACCAGCGGCAGGACCAACAGCAGCAGGCTGGCCAGCGCGGCCAGCAGCAGCGTCAGCACCAACGCCGCCGCAGCGCTACGCGGCAACCTGCGGAGAGCGAGCCAGGCCACCAGAGGTTCAAAGATGTAGGCGAGGACCCCGGCCAGCACGAAGGGCGTGAGGACGTCGCCAAGCAGCCACAGCATCGCCGTGGCAAACAAGACGGGAACTAGCCAGGCCGGCGGGCTCTGCGGCATCGGTCAGAGGCCGCCCGTGCGCGGCAGCCAACGCCGGCAACAAAAAGGCGCAGCGACCTTGGGTCCTGCGCCTTTGATGAGCCGCACGGAGATCATCCGACTGGGCGACTCTGGTGGGGCTTGCGCCTTACTTGAGCTTGGTTTCCTTGTAGGCCACGTGCTTGCGCGCGACCGGGTCGTACTTCTTGATCTCGAGCTTGTCCGGCGTGGTCTTCTTGTTCTTGGTGGTGGTGTAGAAATGGCCGGTGCCGGCGGTCGATTCGAGCTTGATCTTGTCACGCATGGCGGGCTCCTCAGACCTTCTCGCCGCGGGCGCGCAGGTCGGCGACCACCGCGTCGAGGCCGTTCTTGTCGATCAGGCGCAGACCGGCGTTCGACAGACGCAGGCTGACCCAGCGGTTCTCGCTCTCCGACCAGAAACGGCGGTACTGGAGGTTGGGCAGGAAACGGCGCTTGGTCTTGTTGTTGGCGTGCGAGACGTTGTTGCCAACCATCGGCTTCTTGCCGGTAACGATGCAGACGCGCGACATGGCGGTCTCCGTGAACACGAAAGCCCGCGATGATAGCCCGAAAGCCCCGGATGCTCAAGCACCGGCAGCGGCCGAGAACAATGCACGTCAGGTCGCGCCGCGGCGCGCGGCCGCTGGCCGTGACATGTGTCAAATGGCGGTTGCCGACCGCTGGGTATTCTGTTATCTAAGCGCTCGCCCCCGGCATCGGGATGTCTGGGGCCACGACTGACGGCGATCCCCACGGAGACAGCAGTGGACAACCACAAGCATTTCACGCCTTACGAGCCGGCGGCTGGCGAGGAGTACATGAACGCCACCCAGCTCGCGCATTTTCGCCGCATCCTCGAGGAGACACGCAAGGAACTCAGTCAGGACATCGACCGCACGGTGCACACCATGCAGGACGAGGCCACCGTGTTCGCCGACCCCAACGACCGCGCCAGCCAGGAATCGGACATGGCCCTCGAGCTGCGCAACCGCGACCGCGAGCGCAAGCTGATCAAGAAGATCGACGAGACCATCGCGCGGATCGATGCCGAAGACTATGGCTTCTGCGACAAGTGCGGCATCGAGATCGGCCTCAAGCGGCTTGAGGCGCGCCCAACCGCCACGCTCTGCATCGACTGCAAGGAACTCGACGAGATGCGCGAGCGGCAAGTGGGGCGCTAAGCGTCTGGCACCCGGCCGAGCGCTGGCGCCGCCAACAAAAAAGCGAGGCCGAAGCCTCGCTTTTTTGTTGTGGCGACACCGCCAAAAGCAGCCAGGGAGACAACCGGCACGGAGGCAGCGGCAGAACCGCCACCTCCACGCCCGGGCATTTACTCCGCAGCCGGTGCTTCTTCGTTGAGCAGTGCCTTCATCGACAGGCGCATGCGCCCCTTCTCGTCGGCCTCGAGCACCTTGACGCGCACCACCTGACCTTCCTTGAGGTAATCGGTGACGGCGTTGACGCGCTCGTTGGCGATCTGGCTGATGTGCAGCAAGCCGTCCTTGCCCGGGAGCACGTTGATAAGGGCACCAAAGTCGAGGATCTTGACCACCGGACCCTCGTAGACCTTGCCCACCTCGACCTCGGCGGTGATCTGCTCGATGCGGCGGCGGGCCTCGTCGACCGC
>DALYGT010000043.1:6191-8457 GCA_031971375.1 Burkholderiales bacterium
CCTTCGCGCGCCTGCTCCAGCGCCTTCTGCATGATGGCCGGCGAGATCGAGTCGATCTTGAGGTCCATCTGCAGCGCGGTGATGCCGTTCTCGGTGCCGGCGACCTTGAAGTCCATGTCGCCGAGGTGGTCCTCGTCACCGAGGATGTCCGATAGCACCGCGAAGCGCTTGCCGTCCTTGATCAGGCCCATGGCGATGCCGGCGACGTGCGCCTTCATCGGCACGCCGGCGTCCATCAGCGCCAGACAGCCGGCGCAGACCGAGGCCATCGAGCTCGAGCCGTTGGACTCGGTGATCTCGGAGACCACACGCATGGCATACGGGCACTCCTCGGCACTCGGCAGCACGGCGATCAGCGAACGCTTGGCCAGACGGCCGTGGCCGATCTCGCGGCGCTTCGGCACGCCGACGCGGCCGGTCTCGCCGGTGGCATACGGCGGCATGTTGTAGTGGAGCATGAAGCGGTCGTGGTACTCGCCCTGCAGCGCGTCGATGATCTGCTCGTCGCGGGCGGTGCCCAGCGTCGCCACCGCCAGCGACTGCGTCTCGCCGCGGGTGAACAGCGCCGAGCCGTGGGTGCGCGGCAGCACGCTGGTGCGGATGCTGATCGGACGGATGGTGCGGGTGTCGCGGCCGTCGATGCGCGGCTCGCCCGACAGGATCTGGTTGCGCACGATCTTCGACTCGAGGTCCTTGAACGCGCCGTTGGCGGTGTTCACGGTCATGGTGTCGGCGCCCTCGGGCAGCACGGCGGCCATCACCGCCTTCTTGATCTCGCTGATGCGGCTGCTGCGCTCCGACTTGCTCCTGATGCGGAAGGCCTCGTTGAGATCCTGCTCGGCGAGCTCGGCGATCTTTGCGACCAGCGCCTCGTCGACTGGCGGCGGGGTCCAGTCCCACGGCTCTTTGCCGGCTTCCTCGGCGAACTCGTTGATCAGGTTGATGACTGCCTGCATCTGCTGGTGGCCATAGACCACGGCACCGAGCATCACGTCCTCGGGCAGTTGCATGGCTTCCGACTCGACCATCAGCACGCCGTCGACGGTGCCGGCGACGACCAGGTTGAGCTCCGAGGTCTCGAGTTGGGTCTTGGTCGGGTTGAGGATGTACTCACCGTCCAGATAGCCAACCCGTGCGGCGCCGATCGGGCCGTTGAACGGCATGCCAGACAGTGCCAGCGCGGCCGAGGCGCCGATCACGGCAGGGATGTCGGAGTCGATCTCAGGGTCGATCGAGAGCACGGTGGCGATGATCTGCACTTCGTTGAAGAAGCCCTCGGGGAACAGCGGGCGGATCGGACGATCGATCAGGCGGCTGGTCAGCGTCTCCTTTTCGGAGGGCTTGCCTTCGCGCTTGAAGAAGCCGCCCGGGATCTTGCCGGCGGCGTAGGTCTTTTCCTGGTAGTCGACGGTCAGGGGGAAAAAGTCCTGGCCGGGCTTGATGTCCTTGCGGCCGACGGCGGTCACCAGCACGACGGTGTCGTCCAGGCTGACCAGCGCGGAACCATGGGATTGACGGGCGATCTCGCCGGTCTCGATGGTCAGCGTCTGCTGACCGAAGGGGATGCTCTTGCGGGTGATGGTCACGATTTCCTCAACATTGAAAAGCCGCGGGCTGACACCATGCTTCCGACCTCAGCCCTCTACCGTCAACGGCTCAAAAACAACGGTTTGCGACGGACAAACAAAAACGCGGGGCCGGTTGTCGCGATGTTTTGCGACCGGCGCCCGCGTCAGCGAGACAACAAAGACAAGAATTACTTGCGCAGACCGAGGCGCTCGATCAGGGCCTTGTAGCGATCGTTGCTGCGGCTCTTGAGGTAGTCGAGCATCTTGCGACGACGGCTGACCATCTTGAGCAGACCACGACGCGAGTGGTGGTCCTTGGCATGTGACTTGAAGTGGCCGGTGAGGTCGTTGATGCGTGCGGTGAGCAACGCCACCTGGACTTCCGGCGAGCCGGTGTCCGCGGCGCTCTGCTTGTGTTGACCAACGATCTCGGCCTTCTGTTCGGTGCTGACTGCCATTGTTCTGTGTCCTGTGTGAGGGCGCGCGCAGGCGCGCCGCGGTCGTCCAATCCAATACTATAACCCGTTGCCGGGGCGATGCTCAAGACCCACGTGGCATCAAGGCCTGCCTGAAGCGGCCGACCGGGCGCGAAGCCCGGTGCCGCGAGGGCAGTGCCAAGCCAGCAATGGTCCCGGAGGCCTGCCTGAAGCGGCCGACCGGGCGCGAAGCCCGGTGCCGCGAGGGCAGCGCCTCAAGCC
>DALYGT010000044.1:0-8098 GCA_031971375.1 Burkholderiales bacterium
CCGGAAGAACTCGCGCCAGGCGAGTTCCTGAACGAACCGGTCGGTCGGACCCGAATCCCCACGCGCCACCACCGTGGAAAAGACCTCGGGAACGCTGACAAAGCCGTGCGTGATGTAGGGCGACAGGCGACTCACGGGCCCGCGCGTGTAATCGCGGAAACGACGATAGGCGCGTGTATCGACGGCCGCGACCCGACGCAGCGCCTCCTCGCGAGAAGGAGTGAATGGCGTATCTGGCGCGGAGAAGCGGTCCAGCTCTGACTCGATGTCCCGCAGGATGCGGGCTTCCGCGCTGGCAGAACTGTTCCGTCCGCGTTGATGCAGCCTCAGGTAACGTTTGCCGCGCAGCGACTCGGTATCCGGCATACGCATGGTGCACCTCGCCTTCGTGTCTAGAACGTTTTCGGCACTATACGCCGGTTAGATTGGCTCCAGAGGTCTTTGTCTTGGACACCCATAGCAACCACCTTCCGCTGATAGCCCTCGAAAGGCAAGGTCTTTTTTGCCAGACAGGCGATTTCTGGATCGACCCCTGGCGGCCGGTGCCGCGAGCCGTCATCACCCACGCCCATGCCGACCACCTGCGGCCCGGCTGCGACAGCTACCTGGTGGCGCGCGACGGCCTCGGTCTGGCCCGTGCGCGGCTTCCACATGGCGCACACATCGAGGCGATCGACTACGGCGCGGTGCGCGTCATCAATGGCGTGCGCGTGTCCCTGCATCCAGCCGGGCATGTGCTGGGTAGCGCACAGGTGCGGGTCGAACACCGTGGCGAGGTGTGGGTCGTCTCGGGCGACTACAAACTCGACCCGGATCCGACCTGCGCCCCATTCGAGCCGCTGCGTTGCCACACTTTCATCTCGGAGTGCACCTTCGGGCTGCCGGTCTACCGCTGGCCTGGGGCCGTTGCCATCGTGGCAGAACTCGATCGACTGAGATGTTCGGCAGCCGAACAGGGCCTGCCGCTGCTGTTGGGCGCTTATGCACTCGGCAAGGCGCAGCGCGTGCTGGCCCTGCTGGGCGATGCTGCGGGGCCAGTGGCACTGCATGGCGCAGCAGAACGCATCACGGCGGTCTACCGGGAGTCTGGAGTGGCATTGCCACCCACTGAGCCGGTGGCCGGGCAGCCGCGAGACCGTGATTGGGCCGGCACCTTGGTCATCGCTCCACCCTCCGCGCTCAATGGCAGCTGGGCGCGACGCTTCGGCCGGGCGCCGCGGGTGCTGGCGTCGGGCTGGATGACGGTGCGCGGTGCGCGACGCCGGCGCGGCGTCGATGCCGGACTCGTGCTCTCTGACCACGCCGACTGGGATGGGCTGCTGCGCGCCATCGAGGCAACGGGCGCCGAGCGGGTCCTGCTGACCCATGGTCACACCGGGCCACTGGTGCGGGTGCTGCGCGGACGCGGGCTTGCTGCTGAAACGCTGCGCACCGAGTTCGGCGGCGAAGACGGTAGCGAGGAGCCGGTAGCGGAGCCGGTGGAGGCCACATGAAGCGCTTCGCTGCCCTCTACCGCGAACTCGACGCCAGCGGCCGCAGCAGCGCCAAGACCGCAGCACTGGCGGCTTACTTTGCCGACACGCCGCCGGCTGATGCGGCGTGGGCACTTTGGTTGCTGTGTGGCGAGCGGCTACCACAGCCAGTGCCAACGCGCGTGCTCAAGGCCGCGGCGATGCAGGTCGCGGGGCTCGATGAGGCGCTGTTCGCGGACTGCTACGAAGCAGTCGGCGACCTCGCCGAGACCATCGCGCTGCTGCTGCCCGAGGGTGGCGCCGACGATGGCGTACCGCTGCACCGCTGGATCGACGAGCGCATCAACCCGCTTCGCGGACGCAACGCGGACGGGCAATGCACCCGTCTCGCAACGCTATGGACGCTGGTCGCGCGCGACGACGCCTTCGTCCTTAACAAACTGCTGACCGGCGGATTGCGGGTCGGTGTATCGAGAGGGCTCGCGCTGCGCGGACTGGCGACCGCCACCCGACTGCCGGCAGAGCTTCTGGCAGCGCGCATGGCAGGCGGCTGGATACCGACTGCCGAAAACTGGGATGCGCTCACCGCACCGGCCAGCGGCACCGGACCGACCGGTGCGCAGCCCTACCCGTTTCGGCTGGCACATCCCCTCGAGGCCGGGCCGGAGGCGCTCGGCGCGCCCGGCGACTGGAGCGCCGAGTGGAAGTGGGACGGCATCCGCGGCCAGGTGGTACGGCGCGATCGGGCGCACCTCTGGTCGCGAGGCGATGAGAGCCTCGATGCGGCGTTTCCCGACCTCGTCGCAGCTGCGAGTCGCTTGCCGCCCGGGACCGTGCTCGACGGCGAGGTGCTGGTGGCGCTTGCTGATGCCGACGGTTTGATCCTCGAACATCCTTCTGTCGGCGGCATCGCCGCGCACTGCCTGCCACCGGTAGCGGTGGCGCCCTTCGCGGCACTGCAGCGGCGCCTTGGCCGCAAGTCTCCCGGGCGGGCACTGCTCGCCAGCCACCCCGCGGTGTTCCTCGCCTTCGACCTGCTCGAGCTCGAAGGCAAGGACTGGCGCGAACGGCCACTCAGCGAGCGGCGGCAAGCGCTGGCCCGCGTTCTGGACGCGCCCGCCAGCAGCGGCGGCAGGGACTGGCCGGACGGCGAGCATGCAAAGCCGGTGACTCGCGACGCTGAACAGCGTCGCCTGATGCATCGGGCGCCGTCTCCAGCCGCTGGCAAGGATGGAGGCGATGAGACACCGCGCTTGTACGCCGCTCCGCTGCTTGTGTGCCCGACCTGGGCCGATACGGCTGACGTGCGCGCCTGTGCCCGCGACGTCGGCGCCGAGGGCCTGATGCTCAAGCGCCTTGCATCGCCTTATGGCATCGGCCGCACCCGCGGCGACTGGTGGAAGTGGAAACTCGACCCGCACGCCGTCGATGCCGTTCTGGTCTACGCGCAGGCCGGTCACGGTCGCCGCGCCGGACTCTTCACCGACTACACCTTTGCAGTCTGGCACGAGGACGCGCTGGTCCCGTTCGCCAAGGCATACTCCGGATTGAGTGACGCAGAGATCCGCGAGGTCGATCGTTTCGTCCGCCGCAACACGCTCGAGACCTTCGGGCCGGTGCGCCAGGTCAAGCCCGAGTTGGTGTTCGAGATCGGCTTCGAGGGCATCTTGCCGAGCCGACGGCACAAGGCCGGCGTGGCGGTGCGCTTTCCGCGGATGCTGCGTTGGCGGCGCGACAAGAATGCGGCTGAGGCAGACCGGTTGGAAACGCTGCGTCTACTCGCGAACGGCCCGGAGCCCCGCTGACTGGCGCAGCCTCAGAAATGCTCGTCCGGCGCGAGGTAACGCCACTGACCGACCGGCAGGTCACCAAGCATCACCCGGCCGATGCGCACCCGCTTGAGGCCGGTCACGCGCAGACCGACCTGCTCGCACATCCGCCGGATCTGGCGCTTGCGGCCTTCGTTCAGGACAAAGCGCAACTGGTCATCGTTGAGCCACTCGACGCGCGCCAGGCGTAGCGCTTTGCCATCGAGTTCAAGGCCATGGTTGAGCAGGTCGAGCCCACCCTCGACCATCTGTCCCTCGACCCTGACCAGATATTCCTTGTCGACTTGGCTGTCAGCGCCGACCAGCTGGCGCGCCACGGTGCCGTCCTGCGTGAACGCAAGCAGGCCCGTCGATTCGATATCCAGTCGCCCGGCCGGCGCCAAGCCCCGCAGGTGCAACGGCTCGAAGCGCGCGCGGTCGCTGCCGGGGCTCGGCGGCGAGCCCTCCCACAGGTTCTCCGGGCGGATCAGCGCCATGGCTGGGGGGTGATCGTCCTCAGGCTGGCCGGAGACATAGCCGACCGGCTTGTGCAAAAGGATCGTCACCAGCCGCGCGCGCGCTGCGCGCGCACCGCGGTCAAGACGCAATTCGGTGGTCGGCGAGACACGGGTGCCGAGTTGGGTGACGCGCTCGCCATCGGCGTAGACCCAGCCCCGCTCGATGTACTCGTCGGCCTCGCGACGCGAGCATAGACCGCGCTCGGAGAGCAGCTTGGAGACACGGACCAGGCCGACAGCAGACACGGAGATTGGCGCAGAGGCAGCGACTCGGGTGTCGTCGGTCGCGACAGTCCGACCGGTTTCAGCATCGCTCGGCGGCGGCGCGGGCCGAGGACGCGCCTTTGCCGCAGAGTGCTCGCTGCGGCGCTGCGGCGCGTCATCGACGGCGCGCTCACGACGGCGCCGCGGTACCGCATCTCGCGCCGCATCAACGGCAGGCGCACCACGGCGCGGCGATGCCTTAGCTGGTAATGACGCGGACGGGGGAGCACCCCAGGGACGGGCAGCACCAGTGTCGCGGCGCGGCCTGTCCGATTCCGCCCGTCCCGGATCGCTTGGTCGGCTACGAGGCCTCTGCTCGGCATCGCCGCGACGCGGCCTTTTCTCCGACCCGTCACGGCGCACACCTTTGGAATCAGAAGTGCCGGGGCGCTTGTCGGCTGGTACCGGGGCAGCGGGTGACTCTCCGCTGCGGATGCGGGCGCGGACCACGCGGACCCCCGCCTTGGCGCTCGACCTTGCGGCGTCCGGCTTGCGCGGTGCGCGCAGGCTGAGGGTCGGTTTGTCCGTTTCGCGTTTGCTCATGTCCCGATTGTCGCACCTCGCGCATCGCCCCGACGCAGTGTGTTGTTCTGCACACTCGGCTACCATCCGGCCATGGTCTCGGCCCCGTCGTCACAGCGTGCCCTGCCCGGCGCTATCCGGCTCGACCCGCCAGCCGATGCGACCCTGTTCGTCGCGTTACGGCACGCGGCTGAGCTGTATCGCGGTCAACCGGGTGGTGTTGAGGACAGCATGGGCACCGCGAGCCGCGAGGACCTGCTCAAACGCAGCCTCGGCGCGGCGCGCATCGTCGCGGGGTTGGCCGCACATGGCGAAGCCGTCGGCATCTTGTTGCCCAATGTCGCGGGAACGCTCGCCGCAGTGATCGGCTGCAGCGCAGTCGGACGTGTGCCGGCCATGCTCAACTATGGGGCGGGCGCAGATGCGATCAACGACGCCTGCCGCGCCGCGCAGGTGCGCACCATCATCACGTCGCGCGCCTTTGTAGAGAAGGCCAGGCTGGCGCCGCTCATGGCGCAACTGCAGGCGCGGGTTCACTACATCGAGGACCTGCGCGAACGCTTGAACCTCATCGACAAGCTCTGGGTCGCGGCGGCCCTCGCTGCACCCGGCCTGGTGTTGCCAAAAGGCGACACCGAAGCCCCGGCTGTGATCCTCTTCACATCCGGCTCGGAGGGCACGCCCAAAGGCGTGGTGCTGTCGCACCGGGCGCTGCTCGCCAACATCGCGCAGATCCTCTCGGCGCTGGCGGTGGGTACCGAGCACGCGGTGTTCAACGCGCTGCCGGTGTTCCACTCGTTCGGACTGACGGCGGGTGCGCTGCTGCCGCTTCTCGCCGGCATGCGCTGCGTGCTCTACGTGAGCCCGCTCCACTACCGGCAGATCCCAGGACTGATCCGCGAGTCGCGTTCGACCATCCTGTTCGGCACCAACACCTTTTTGCGCCATTACGCCGACCATGCTGCGCCCGGCGATTTCGCTTCGCTGCGACTGGTGGTCGCCGGGGCCGAGCGCCTCACCGACGAGGTCCGCGAACGCTGGCAGCGCGACTTCGGCATCGACATCCTCGAGGGCTATGGATGCACCGAGACGGCGCCGGTTCTGGCGGTCAACGTGCCTGGTGCCAACCGGCCCGGCACCGTCGGGCGCCTGCTCGCCGGGATCGAGGGCCGCGCGGTGCCGGTCGAGGGCATCGCGGCGGGCGGCAGCCTGCAGGTGCGCGGGCCGAACATCATGAGCGGCTACCTGCGCGCATCGGCACCCGGCGTGCTCCAACCGCCTGCCACCCCCCTCGGCACCGGCTGGTATGACACCGGCGACATCGTCGAGATCGACACCGACGGGTTCGTGCATATCCGCGGCCGCGCAAAGCGCTTTGCCAAGGTCGCCGGCGAGATGGTGTCGCTGGCACTGAGCGAGGACCTTGCGCGCCATGCGCGGCCTCAGGCCGAGCACGCCGCCACCCGTGCGCCCGATGCACAGCGGGGCGAACGCATCGTCCTGTTCACAACCGCGCCCGACCTTCAGCGCCATGACCTTGCCGAAGCTGCACACGCGCTGGGCATCCGCGAGCTGGCGATCCCGCGCCAGGTCGTGACACTTGACACGCTTCCGGTGCTAGGCACCGGCAAGACCGACCATCAGACGTTGGCACGCATGGCGGCGGCGCTGCCGGAGGGGGGTGAGCGTTGACCCAGCGCGACTCGCGATCTGGGGTCGAGCAGACCCGACCGACCACCGGCCCGCAGCACCTGCTGCTGTTCCACGAAGACCCACCCACCGAGTGGCTCAAGACCGTGGCCCTCGGCAGCGGCGCGAGAGGGCTCGAGCGGTTGGGCAATCTTGGCTTCCGTCTGGTGTCGGTGCAGCGACCCGAGCTCGTCGCGCAACTGCTGCCACAGGGCGCACCGGAGCACTTTGACTGGGCGCTGGTGCCCGCGGCGCGCAAGGTCACCGACTACGGCCTGCTCGTGTGCGACATGGACGCGACGCTGATCGAGAACGAATGTGTCGACGAACTCGCGGAGCTCTTGCCCGACCCTTCCAGTGTGCTGTCGATGACGCGCGCCGCGATGGAAGGGCGGATGCCGGTCGAGGAGAGCCTGCGAAAGCGCATCGATGCGATCGGCGGCATGCCCGACCGCGCCATACGTGCCATCCTCGCCAACCGCATCGTCATCCGCCCCGGTGCCGAGCGCATGGTGCGCCTGGCGCGCACGGCCGGGTGGCAGATCGTCCTCGCGACCGGCGGGTTCTCGCAGTTCGCCGAACCCATCGCCGGGCGCATTGGCATCCGTGAGGTCCTCTGCAACAGCCTCGATATCGACAACGGACGGATCCAGGGGACCTTCACCGGTACCATCGTCGACGGACCGAGCAAGGCATTGGCGGCTGCCGCCGTGGCGAAGCGGCTCGGTCTCAAGATGGGGCAGATGATCGCACTCGGCGACGGCGCCAACGATGCCGACCTGCTGCGCAACGCGGGACTCGGCATCGGTGTCCGTCCCAAACCGGTGATCGAAGCGCTGGCGACGCACAGCCTGCACCACACGCCGCTGGATGCGGTCTGGTACCTCGCCGGCGGGGAGTGACGCGGCTTTGGCTATGATGCCGCCATGACCACCCGCACCCGCCTCCCTTGGCCCTGGATGCTCGTCGCCCTGATCGGGGCCGCGAGCCTCGCGCAGGTCGCCGTGTTCCGTGGCGAGACGGTCAACGCCGCCTGGCTGCTTGCTGCCGCGGTATGCATCTATCTGCTGGCCTACCGCTTCTATTCGGCTTGGGTCGCGGCCAAGGTGCTCGGCATCGACCCGACACGCGCCACGCCGGCCGAGCGCCTCGACAACGGCCGTGACTTCGTCCCGACGCACCGCTGGGTGGTGTTTGGCCACCACTTCGCCGCCATCGCCGGACCTGGCCCGCTGATCGGCCCGACACTCGCCGCGCAGTTCGGCTATCTGCCGGGAACGCTGTGGATCCTCGTCGGCGGTGTGCTCGGCGGTGCCGTTCAGGATATGGTCGTGCTGTTCCTGTCGACCCGGCGCAACGGCCGCTCGATCGGGCAGATGGCGCGCGACGAGCTCGGCGACATCGGCGGTGCCGCCGCACTCATCGGCACCTTCCTCATCATGCTGATCCTCATCGCCGTGCTCGGCCTGGTGGTAGTCAACGCCATGAAGCACAGCCCGTGGGCGACCAGCACGGTGGCGGCGACCATCCCCATCGCGCTGGTGGTCGGGCTCTACCTGCGCTACGTGCGGCCCGGGCGCGTGCTCGAGGGCACCGCCATCGGGCTGGTGCTGCTCGGTCTGGCGGTGATCGGCGGCGGCTGGGTGTCGACCCACGACACCCTCGCGGCGTTGTTCGACCACGACGCCCTGCCGCTCGCCGGCGCCATCATCGTCTATGGCTTTGCCGCGGCAGTGCTGCCGGTCTGGCTGCTGCTCGCCCCGCGCGACTACCTCTCGACCTTCGTCAAGCTCGGCACGGTCGCGCTGCTGGCGGTGTGCATCGC
>DALYGT010000045.1:0-8036 GCA_031971375.1 Burkholderiales bacterium
AGGCGGTGCAGGGTGTCGAGACTGGTCGCCGACTGCCCGTTCTCGATCTTCGACAGCATCCCTCGAGAGATGCCAGCGAGCTCCGACACCTCGGCGATGGTCAGGCCATGGGCAAGGCGTGCGTGTCGCAGTGCTGCGCCGAGGCAACGCTCAAGCGTATGGCCCACCTGTGATTCGTCGCCGCTCGTCAGTTTGTCGTCGGCCCGCGTTGGACGGCTGGCATCAGTCGCCATGATTCACCCAATGAAACAATGTTGACCAGAGGCTTTGATTCCTCTATAAGAATAATTGTTTCTTGCGAAGAAACAATTTCAGTTGTCGCCTTCGCCCCAAAAGTCTTGGAGAACTGCACGTCATGCCTTGGAGACTCTTGCGCTTCGGCCTCAGCAGCAAACACCCGGAGCCCCGGATGTTCACTGCGACCACCGAGCTGCGCTCTTCTTACGATGTGGTCATTATCGGCGCCGGTGGTCACGGTCTGGCCGCCGCCTACTATCTGGCGCGCGAGCACGGCATCACCAACGTGGCTGTCCTCGAGAAGGGCTATATCGGTGGCGGGAACACGGGGCGCAATACGACAATCATCCGCTCCAACTATCTCACGCCCGAGGGCGTCAAGTTCTATGACACGTCGGTCAAGCTCTGGCAAGACCTGAGCGAGGATTTCGACCTCAACCTCTTCTACTCGACGCGTGGGCATTTCACGCTGGCGCACACCGATTCGGCGGTTCGGACCATGCGCTGGCGCGCCGAGGTGAACAAGCACTACGGCGTCGATTCCGAGTTGGTCGGGCCGGATTTCGTCAAGCGCGCCTGCCCCAGTATCGACATCAGTTGCAACGGCCACGCGCCGATCCTGGGTGCGCTCTACCACGCGCCCGGTTCGATCGCCCGCCACGATGCGGTGGCGTGGGGCTACGGCCGCGGCGCCTGCCAGCGCGGGGTCGAAATCCACCAGCAGACGACGGTCACCGGTATCGAGGTCAAGGGCGGCAAGGTTGTAGGCGTACAGACCAGCCGGGGTCACATCGCCACCAACAAGGTTTTGTGCGCGGTCGCCGGCTCGACGCCGCGCGTGACCGACATGGTCGGTCTCAAGACACCGATCTACGTCCATCCGCTGCAGGCGATGGTCAGTGAGCCGATGAAGCCGTGGCTCGACCACATCTTCGTCTCGGGCAGCCTGCACATCTACATCAGCCAGAGTGCACGCGGCGAGTTGGTGATGGGTGCCTCACTCGATCCTTACGAACTTCACTCGACGCGCTCGACGCTCGACTTCACCGAGGGCCTCTCGGCACACATGCTCGACATGTTCCCGTTCCTGTCCCACGTGAAGGTCAATCGGCAGTGGGGCGGCATGTCGGACATGACCCCGGACTTCGCGCCGATCATGGGGACGACCCCGGTCGAGGGCTTCTACCTCGACTCCGGCTGGGGCACTTGGGGGTTCAAGGCGACGCCAGTTTGCGGCAAGACCATGGCCTGGACCGTAGCCAACGATGCTCCCCACGAACTGATCACAGGCTTCTCGCTAGACCGCTTCCGCAACTACTCGCTCACTGGCGAGAAGGGCGCGGCGAGCGTGGGCCACTGAGGTCTTCACCATGAAACTGATGAACTGTCCCGTCAACGGTCTCCGCCCGGTGTCCGAGTTCACCTACTGGGGTGAACTGCGCGAGTCTCCTGATCCTGCCACCTGCAGCGATGACGAATGGGCCGATTACGTTTTCAACCGCAACGGCGTGCCCGGCATCAAGCGGGAGTGGTGGTGCCATACGCCGTCCAACACGTGGTTCATCGCTGAGCGCGACACCGAGAAAGACCTTGTGCTCTCAACCCGTCTTTTCGGAGGTAACGAATGAGCCGCCTGCCGCAGCGGCCTGACGAGTGGATCGACCGCTCGCGCCCGGTCCGCTTCCGTTTCGAAGGTCGCGACTACGTCGGTTACGCAGGCGATGCCGTGAGCAGCGCGTTGTGGGCAGCAGGCGTGCGAACGCTCGGTCGCAGCTTCAAGTACCACCGCCCGCGCGGCATCCTGTCGATGGCCAACCACGACGTCAACGTCATGGTGCAGGACGGGCAGCGCCTCAACGTGCGTGGCGACGTGGTGCCGGTGCGGGAGGGCATGGACCTTTCGGCGGTCAACACCTGGGGCGGCGTGGCGGGCGACCGCGTGCGCTTCCTCGACAAGTTCTCGCCGTTCCTGCCGGTCGGCTTCTACTACAAGGCCTTCTACAGCAAGCGCTGGTTCCCGATGTGGGAGCGTATGTTCCGCGCCATTACCGGTCTCGGCAGGCTCGACACGACCACGCCGCACGTCTACACGCCCAAGCGCTACGACTTCTGCGACGTGCTGGTGATCGGCGGCGGTCCTGCGGGGCTGAGCGCTGCGCTGGCGGCGGCCGATGCCGACGCGAACGTGGTGCTGGTCGATGAGAACGCGCGGGTCGGCGGCTCGGGCATGTACCAGACCGGTGGCGACGCCGCGCAGTTGGAGGTGGTCCGTTCGCTGGTCGCGCAGGCCCGCAGCCACAACAACATCCGTATCCTCGAATCGACCCTGGCGACGGCGTGGTATGCGGACCAGTGGATCCCATTGGTCGACGAGCACAAACTGACAAAGATGCGTGCTCGCGCCACAGTGATGGCCAGCGGCGCCTTTGAGCAGCCGACCGTCTTCCGCAACAACGACCTGCCGGGTGTCATGCTCGGCTCGGCGATGCAGCGCCTGATCCACCGTTATGGCGTGCAGCCGGCGCGACGGGTGGTGGTGATCACCGCAAACGCCGATGGCTACCGCGTCGCTTTGGACCTCATCGACGCCGGCGTGCAGGTGGCTGCGGTCGTCGATCTGCGCAATGCATTGCCGTCATGTCCAGCGCTCGAGCGGGTGCGCGCCGGTGGCATCGAGTGCCTGCCGTCTACCGGTATCTACGAGGCGCATGCCAATGGCCGCGGCGAACTGGCCGCGGTGACGGTGTGCACGGTACGCGACGGCGTCGCCGACCCCTCTACCGCCCGCCGCATCGATTGTGACGGCGTGGCGATGAGCACTGGCTGGGCGCCGGCCGCCAATCTGCTTTATCAGGCCGGCACCAGGATGCGCTTCGACGACCGCTCGCAGCAGTTTGTCCCGGACGTGCTGCCCGAGGGCGTATTCGCCTGTGGCCGCGTCAATGGCGTGTTCGGCCTCGACAACAAACTCGCTGATGGCGCGCGGGCCGGAGCGCTCGCTGCGTCTCAGGTGCTCGGCAAAACGATCGAAGTCAAACCGGTCCCGGTCAGTGGCGATGCGCCGAGCCACCCATGGCCGGTGATCAAGCACCCGTCCGGAAAGAATTTCGTCGACTTCGACGAGGACCTGCAGGTCAAGGACTTCGAGAACGCGGTGCAGGAGGGCTACGACAACATCGAGCTGCTCAAGCGCTTCACCACCGTCGGCATGGGCCCGAGCCAGGGCAAGCACTCCAATATGACGGCGCTGCGCATCCTCGCGCGGCTCACCGGCAAGTCGCCGCAACAGGTGGGGACCACCACTGCAAGGCCGTTCTTCCATCCGGTGCCGATGTCGCATCTGGGCGGGCGCGGTTTCAACCCCGGTCGGCGCAGTCCGCTGCACGGTCGCCATGCCGCCCTGGGTGCGGTGTTCATGCCGGCCGGCGCGTGGGAGCGCCCGGAGTACTACGCGGTGCCCGGCAAGTCGCGCATCGACTGCATCCACGACGAGGTGCGCTGCGTGCGCACCAAGGTGGCGATGATCGACGTCGGCACGCTAGGCAAGATCGAGCTTCGTGGCCCGCAGGCCGCTGAGTTTCTCAACCGCGTCTACACCGCCCGCATCGATCTGCTCAAGGTCGGCGGCACGCGCTACGGCATCTCCTGCGACGAGTCTGGTGTGCTGACCGACGAGGGCGTGATAGCGCGCATCTCGGACGATGTCTACTACTTCACCACGACCACCTCGGGTGCGGCCACGGTCTACCGCGAGATGTCGCGTCTTAACAGCGAGTGGCGCCTCGAGTGCGGCATCATCAACCTGACGGGTGCGTACTCGTCGGTGAATCTGGCGGGCCCGGATTGCCGCAAGGTGCTGGGGCCGCTGTGCGACCTCGACCTGTCGTCGGAGTCATTCCCTTACCTCGCGGTACGGACAGGCCATGTGGCGGGCATCCCCGCGCGCATGATGCGCGTCGGCTTTGTCGGGGAGTGGGGCTACGAGATCCATGTGCCGGCCGAATATGGTCCGACGCTTTGGGATGTGCTGATGAGGGCGGGGGAACCCTACGGCATCAAGCCGTTCGGGGTCGAGGCACAGCGCCTGCTTCGTCTGGAGAAGGGCCACCTCATCGTCAGCCAGGACACCGACGGCCTGACCCATCCCTTCGAGGTCGGCATGGACTGGGCGGTCAAGCTCGACAAGCCATTCTTTGTCGGCCAGCGCTCGCTGCAGATCCTCAAGCAGAAGCCCCTCAAGCGCAAGCTCGCCGGGTTCCGTCTGCCGGTCGGCTACAGCGGTCAGGTGCCACAGGAGTGCCACCTCGTCATCGTCGATGGCGATATCGCCGGACGCATCACCAGCATCTACTGGAGCCCGAACCTGGGCCACCACATCGGGCTGGCGTTCCTGCCGCCCGACATGACCGCGCCGGGGACGCGGTTCCAGGTCCGCGTGACCGACGGCTCGATGGTCACGGCGGAGGTCTGTGAGACCCCCTTCTTTGATCCCAAGGACTCGCGCCAAAAGGAGCAACCATGAGCATTCCGATGCGTGTCAGCCCGCTGACCGACGTGCAAAGGCCCCATGCCGACCGCTGGGTCGTACTCGAAAACATGCAAAGCGTTGCTGCGTTCTCCCGGGAGCGTGATGCGCTCCGCGAAGCAGTCGCTATCGGCGACCTGAGCCACCGTCGCCGGACCGGCGTCAAGGGGCCGGGCGCAGCAGCGGCGCTCGCCGGCCTGGGCCTCTCGACACCAGCGCGGCCCAACAGTTGGTGCCGCACTGAGGCGGCCATCGTGGCCCGCCTCGGGTTGACCGAATACCTGATCGAGGACAGTGCTGGTGGCGATGCCGTCGCCAAGGTGCTGGCCCTGCCGAATGCTGCCGGTGTGTACCCGGTGCCGCGCTTCGACGCCGAACTGGTGGTGGCCGGCCCGCAAGCGGTTGACCTGTTTCGTCAGACCTGCGCGGTCGACGTTGGCGCGCTCGATGCGGCGGGTGGAGCGTTGGCGCTGACCTCGATCGTCGGCGTTGGCGCGACCGTGGCGGCGGTAATGACACCCGCAGGCGTGACTTACCGGGTCTGGTGCGATGGCACCTACGGCGGTTACCTGTGGGAGACGCTCTGCGAGGTGGCTGAGGACATGGGTGGTGGGGCGATCGGCCACGACGCTCTGTCGCGGATCGTCCGCTGAGCGCGATACCGAAAACGAGCCTAGCCGCAGGCGGGCGCACATAAGGGGGAAGGCAGTGAAACAAGAGGACGCCAAGAAATTCATCAAGGAGCACGGGGTCAAGTACATCCTCGCGCAGTTCGTCGACATCCACGGCGCTGCCAAGGCCAAGTCTGTCCCGGCTGAACACTACGACACAGTGGTGACGGATGGTGCCGGCTTTGCCGGCTTCGCGCTGACTGGCATGGGGATGCGTCCGAACTCCGATGGCGATTACATGGCCGTCGGCGACCCGAGCACCCTCTGCGTGGTGCCCTGGCAGCCCGGATACGCACGCATGGCCTCCGACGGCCATGTTCACGGCAAGCCATGGCCTTTCTGTTCGCGCGTGATCCTCAAGCAGCAACTGGCGCGCTTCGCCGAAAAGGGCTGGACCCTCTACACCGGCATGGAGCCCGAGTTCTCGCTGCTGCGCCGGGTCGAGGGACGTATCGTCCCGTGCGAGGCGTCGGACACGCTGGCCAAGCCCTGCTACGACTACAAAGGGCTTTCGCGCTCGCGCGAGTTCCTCGAGCGCCTCGCCGAGTCGATGCGTGCCGCGGGTATCGACGTCTACCAGATCGACCACGAGGATGCGAACGGCCAGTTCGAGATCAACTACACCTATACCGATGCGCTGACCTCGTGCGACCACTACACCTTCTTCAAGATGGGTGCCGCCGAGATCGCCCATGAGTTGGGCCTGATCTGCTCGTTCATGCCCAAGCCGTTCAGCAACCGTCCCGGCAACGGGCTGCACATGCACATGAGCATCGGCGACGGCAAGCGCAACCTGTTCGAGGACAAATCCGACAAGCGCGGGCTCGACCTGTCTCAGCTCGCGTATCACTTCGTCGGTGGCCTGCTGGCGCACGCGCCGGCACTCACCGCGGTCTGCTGCCCGACCGTCAACAGTTACAAGCGTCTCGTCGTCGGGCGCTCGCTGACCGGCGCGACCTGGGCGCCGGCCTACATCTGCTACGGCAACAACAACCGCTCCGGCATGATTCGCGGCCCTGGTGGGCGCATCGAGCTGCGCCTGCCAGACGGTTCGGCCAACCCCTACCTTGCCACTGCGGCGGTCATCGCTGCCGGCCTCGATGGCGTCGAGCGCCAACTCGATCCAGGTGATCCGGTGACCGACAGCCTCTACGACATGACCCCTGTCCAGCTCAAGCGGAGCGGCATCAAGGTGCTGCCACAGAACCTGAACGAAGCGATCAATGCGCTCGACAAGGACGCGCTGGTCAAGAGCGCGCTCGGACCACTGGCCGATGACTTCATCGACCTCAAGCGCAGGGAGTGGGTCGAGTACATGCGGCATGTCTCGGACTGGGAGGTGGACAACTACCTCCAGTTCTTCTGAAAAACCGATCCGTCAGAGAAACGGATCCTTCTGAAAACTGGAACGGAGAACAGTCATGTGTGGAATCGTTGGGTTGCTGGTCAAGACGCCGGCACTCAGGCAGCAGCTGGGTGAGCTGATGGTGCCGATGCTGATCGGCATGACCGAGCGCGGCCCCGACTCGGCCGGCCTCGCGGTATTCGCTGAACCGCTCAAGGGGTCGGCGCGCAAGCTCAGCCTGTATTCCGGGCTGACCGACGACGGTGCCGACTTCAATTGGCACGGCCTGACCCATGCCCTCAAGGAGCATCTGGACGTGAGCGCCCAGATCGAGGTCAAGCACAACCATGCGGTGTTGAGCTTTGACGTGTCGCCGGACATGGTCAAGCGCTGGCTGCACGAGCACCATCCCAAGTTGCACATCCTCTCGACCGGGCAGGCCATGGACCTCTACAAGGACATCGGCACGCCGGCGCAGGTCGCCGAGCGCTACGGCTTTAACGGCATCACCGGGTCGCATCTTGTCGGGCACACGCGCATGGCGACCGAATCGGCGGTGACGCCGGACCGCGCGCACCCGTTCACCGCCGGCGAGGACTTCTGCCTGGTGCACAACGGCTCACTGTCGAACCCCAACAGCCTGCGCCGCATGTTGGAGCCGCGCGGCATCCACTTCGACACCGACAACGACACCGAGGCGGCTTGCCGCTTTCTCGAGTGGCGCCTGCGCGAGGGTGACGACCTGGAGACCGCGCTGCAGAAGGGCTTTGAGGAGCTCGACGGCTTCTTCACCTTCCTTATGGGTACGCCGGACAAACTCGCCCTGATCCGCGACCCGTTTGCCTGCAAGCCGGCGGTGGTCGCCGAGACCGACGACTACGTCGCCATCGCCAGTGAGTTCCGCTCGCTGGCCCATCTGCCGGGCGTCAAGAACGCCTACGTGTTCGAACCGGCTCCGGAGGAGATGTATGTATGGAACGCATGACCTTTGACCTGGCCAAGACGCCGCTGCGCGACGTTAACCAGTTCCTGCATCGCAGCCTCGAGGATGGCGACGACCGCCACATCGAGGTGCAGAACCCGGACGGGGCTCACAGCATCGCCGTCGGCCTCAACCACCCGGTGACGGTGGAGATCCATGGTCATGCCGGCTACTACGCGGCTGGCATGAACAAGTACGCCACCGTGGTGGTGCATGGCAGCGTCGGCACCGGCGTGGCCGAGAACATGATGAGCGGCAAGGTCCACGTGAAGGGCT
>DALYGT010000046.1:0-8024 GCA_031971375.1 Burkholderiales bacterium
GGACCCGGCCGAGATGCATCTGCCGGGCATCAACCAGGTCAACATCAACGAACGGGTCGGCCTCGGTTTCGCCACGGTGTTGCGCGCCTTTCTGCGGCAGGATCCGGACACCCTGATGGTCGGCGAGATCCGTGACCTCGAGACTGCCGATATCGCGATCAAGGCCGCGCAGACCGGGCATCGCGTCCTCTCCACCCTGCACACACGCGACGCGCCTGGCACCTTGGCGCGGCTGATGAGCATGGGCGTGGCGCCTTTCCAGCTGGCCAGCGCGGTGCGTCTGATCACCGCGCAACGCCTGCTGCGGCGGCTCTGCCTGCATTGCCGCCGACCCGACCTCGCGGCACAGGTGCGCCTGCGCGAGAACAGTCTTGGCTGGCGAGGTGCGTTCGAGCCGCTGCAGGACAAGGCGTGCACCAGCAGTCCTGGCGACGGTGGCGCCAAGCTCGAAGCCGACGTGACGGCCTTCACTGCCGACGGTTGCGCGGCTTGTGGTGGCACCGGCTTCGATGGCCGCATCGGCGTGCATCAGGTGATGCCCGTCTCCGACGCGATGAACGCGCTCATCCTCGGGCAGGCCAGCGCACGCGAACTGGCGCTGCAAGCGCGCCGCGAAGGCGTGATGACGCTGCGCGAGGCGGCGCTGGCCAAGGTCCGCGCCGGCGTCACATCGCTCGCCGAAGCCGAGTCCGTGTGCCATGCGTAGCGGCGACACGTGGCGCGAAGAACGCGCACTCCGGCCGCAGTCGACGCCCGTTGCGCGTTGGCCGAAGGGCAGGGCCCGCATCAAAGACCGCCAACTCGACGACATGACGCGTCAGCTCGCAACGCTGCTGCGTGCCGGCGTCCCTCTGGTCCAAGGTCTGCAGACCCTGGCGCGCAGCCAGGGCGGCGATCTTGGACCGGTGCTTGACCGGCTGCGCCGCGACATCGAGTCGGGCGCCACACTCGAGCAGGCAATGGCACGGCACCCGCGCGTGTTCGACGCGCTCTACCGCAGCCTGGTCGCTGCTGGCGAACTCGGTGGCCTGCTCGACACCATGCTCGAGCGCATCGCCGACCATCGCGACAAGGCAGGGCGATTGCGTAGCAAGGTGCGCTCGGCGCTGGTCTACCCGGCAGCCGTGCTGACCGTAGCCACCCTGTCGGTGGGCGTGATCCTCGCCTGGGTGGTGCCGACCTTCAGTGCCATGTTCGAACGCTCGGGGGCCGAATTGCCGCTGCCGACACAGGTGGTCGTCGCCTTCTCGGATGCGCTGCTCGGCTACGGCATCTGGATCCTGCTCGGGGGTATGGCGGGTTGCATGGGGCTGGCCCGGGCGATGCGGCGTTCACCCGACCTGCAGCGCCGCGCCGAGGTCTGGTTGTTGCGTCTGCCGCTGCTCGGACGCGTCCTGCGCGAGGCGGCAGCCGCGCGCTGGTGCCGCACGCTCGGCCTGCTGCTCGCCGCCGGAGTCCCGCTCACCGATGCGCTCGATACGGCGGCGCGGACGGCCGGTCAACACCGCCTCGCCGACGCCACCCAGCGCATCCGGCGCAACACCGCAGCGGGGCAGCGGCTCTCGCCCGGCATGGCCGAGTCGGGCTGCTTCCCGGCAGTGGCGGTGCAGATGGCGCATGTCGGCGAGGAATCCGGCACCCTCGACAGCCTGCTGGCCAAAGCGGCAGAGGGCCTCGAGCGATCGGTCGAAGACGCGGTCGGACAGATGACGACGCTGCTCGAACCGGCCATCATGTTGGTTCTCGGTGTGGTGGTAGGCGGCGTGATCATCTCGCTCTATCTGCCGGTGTTCCGGCTCGGCGCAGCGGTCGCATGACGGCTGAGCTCCTCTTTGCCGCGCTGATCGGGCTGGTCGTCGGCAGCTTCCTGTGTCTGGTGGCGCACCGCCTCCCGGTGATGCTCGAACGCGCATGGGTGGACTACTGTGCCGAGACAGAGCGCGTCGGCAGTCAAGACCCGGGCGCCGATGGCGCATCGGCGCGCGACCTTGTCGCAGCGGGCTTCGGCGATGCAGCGGCAGCCGGGGCTGCGGCCACGACCCCACGCTACGACCTCTTCTTCCCGCCCTCGCATTGCCCGGCCTGCGGTCACCGCCTGGGCTTGTTCGAGAACATCCCACTGTTCTCGTGGGTCCTGCAAAAGGGGCGCTGTCGGGCATGTGGCACCTTCATCGGCTGGCGCGAGCCCTTGGTAGAGGTCGTCGCCGCTGCACTCGCCGCGCTGGTGGTCCTGCACTTCGATGCCGGCTGGGACCGCGCACTGGCCGCGCTATGTCTGTGGATGCTCCTGCTCGCCTCGGTGATCGACCTGCAGCGCGGCTGGTTGCCCGACGAGGTGACCGGCCCCTTGCTCTGGCTCGGCTTGATCGCCAACCTGGGCGGGCGCTTTGTCACGCCGGAGGACGCGGTCATCGGTGCGGTGGCAGGTTTCGTCGGCCTGTGGGTAGTCCGCACGGGCTTCCGGCTGGCTACAAAGCGGGAAGGCATGGGCGCAGGGGACCCCCATCTTCTGGCAGCGATCGGCGCATGGACCGGCTGGCAGGTGCTGCCTGGTCTGATCTTGTTCGCCGCCCTGCTCGGCCTGCTCTGGGCCAGCGTGGTTCGCGCGATTCGAGGGCGATCGCTGCGTGAGCCGATGCCCTTCGGACCCATGCTCGCGGTGGCCGGTCTGGTGGCCCTGGTCTGGCCGGACTCGCTCACTGACCTGTTCAACGGTGGTCTGGCGCTCTGACGACATGGCCGCAAGACCCCTCGCCATCGGCCTCACCGGCGGTATCGGCAGCGGCAAGAGCCTCGCCGCCAAGGCCTTCATGGCGCTCGGCGTGCCGGTCATTTGCACCGACACCATCGCCCGCGAACTGGTCGAACCGGGCCGGCCCGCGCTAAGCGAGATCGCCGACCGTTTCGGGAGCGGCATCTTGCTGCCCGACGGCGCTTTGGACCGCACCGCCATGCGGCAAAGGGTGTTTGCAGATGCCGAGGCACGGACCGCTCTGGAGGGGATCCTCCACCCGCGTATCCGCGCCGAGGTGGCATCACGCATCACTTCGGCCGTGGCGGTGCCCTACGTGGTGGTGGACATCCCGCTGCTGGCCGAGACCGGCGCGGCCTACCGCCCTTTGCTCGACCGTGTGCTGGTCGTGGCGTGCGACGCCGCCACCCGGCGCCAGCGCGTCATGCTTCGGGATGGCGTGAGCGGTGAACAGGTCGACGCGATGATGGCTGCACAGGCGAGCGACGATGCGCGGCGAGAATTGGCGGACGACGTCATCCTGAACGATGGCTCGGCCGAGGAGCTCGCGGACCGGGTCGCTGCACTCGACCGCAAATACCGGATGCTCGTGGCAGGTCGGGGTTAACGGAGCCCGGCACACGGCCCTACAATCGCCGCCATGGAACTCCGATTCACCAAGATGCAGGGCCTCGGCAACGACTTCGTCATGGTCGATGCGGTCCGGCAATCGGTGCAGATGACGCCCGAATTGGCCCGGAGGCTGGCCGACCGTCGCTTTGGTATCGGCTGCGATCAGGTGCTGGTGGTCGAGCCAGCCGACGGTCCCGATGTCGACTTTGTCTACCGGATCTTCAATGCCGATGGCGGCGAGGTCGAGCAATGTGGCAACGGCGCCCGCTGCTTTGCCCGGTTCGTGGTGGAGGCTGGGCTCACCGCCAAGCGAGAGATCGCGGTGCGGACCAAGGGCGGCGTGATCCGGCCGCGCCTCGAGGCCGACGGGCGCGTCACCGTGGACATGGGCGCGCCCCATCTTTCGCCGCAGGAGGTGCCCTTCGTCTCCGACTCTGACGCAGTGGTCCAGATCCTCGAGGTCGGCCCTGAGACGCGATACGTCACCGCGGTATCGATGGGCAACCCCCATGCGGTGCAGGTCGTCGCCGACGTCGACGCCGTAGCGGTGGAACGCGATGGCCCGTTGATCGAGTCGCACCCGCGCTTCCCCAAGCGGGTCAACGCAGGGTTCATGCAGGTCATCGACGCGCACCACATCCGGCTGCGCGTCTACGAACGTGGCGCCGGTGAGACCCTTGCCTGTGGCACCGGCGCCTGTGCCGCCGTCGTGACCGGAATCCTGCGAGAGTTGCTGGCGTCGCCGGTGGCAGTCGAGACGCGCGGTGGGCGGCTCGACATCGCGTGGGCTGGCGCGGGCGAACCGGTGTTCATGACCGGGCCGGCAGAACCGGTGTTTGAGGGCAGCATAGAAGTCTGACCGTTTCTGCCGACGCGGCTCGCGGGCGACCGTTTGCCACGGCTAGCGCCAGCGCAGCTCGCCCGCCACCACGATGACAGGTGCCGCTATACTCCGCGGACCGCCGAGTTAATCAGGACAACTTGCAGGGCGGCCGGAGGGATCGCGACGCGCCTCAGCGCACCGCGGTGCCAGGGCACCGGGAATCTGCTAAAGCGTCGCCTGCTCCGAATCCCCGGGCTGGCCGTCGCAGGCCATCGGGGATTTGTTTTTTGCGGCACTACCGCAGCAGGAGCAGATGTGAGCGATTACCTCTTTACCTCGGAGTCGGTCTCCGAGGGTCACCCGGACAAGGTCGCCGACCAGATCTCGGATTCCATCCTTGACGCCATCCTCGAGCAGGACCCGGTCTCGCGCGTGGCCGCCGAGACGCTGACCAACACCGGCCTCGTGGTGCTAGCAGGTGAGATCACCACCCAGGCCAACGTCGACTACATCCAGGTCGCGCGCGACACCATCAAGCGGATCGGCTACGACAACACCGAGTACGGCATCGACTACAAGGGCTGCGCGGTGCTGGTCGCCTACGACAAGCAGAGCAACGACATCGCGCAGGGTGTGGACCGCGCGTCCGACGACTACCTCAACCTCGGCGCCGGCGACCAGGGCCTGATGTTCGGCTACGCCTGCTCGGAGACGCCGGTGCTGATGCCCGCCGCCATCTACTATGCGCACCGTCTGGTCGAGCGCCAGGCCATGCTGCGCAAGGACGGCCGCCTGCCCTTCCTGCGCCCCGACGCCAAGAGCCAGGTCACGCTGCGTTATGTCGATGGCAAGCCGGTGAGCGTGGACACCGTGGTGCTCTCGAGCCAGCACGCGCCGGAGATGTCCGACGGCCCGACCATGAAGCCGGCCTTTGTCGAGGCGGTGATGGAGGAGATCATCAAGCCGGTGCTGCCCAAGGAGTGGCTCACCGCCGACACCAAGTACCTGATCAACCCGACCGGGCGCTTCGTCATTGGTGGCCCACAGGGCGACTGCGGCCTCACCGGCCGCAAGATCATCGTCGACACCTACGGCGGCGCCTCTCCGCACGGTGGTGGCGCCTTCTCCGGCAAGGATCCAACCAAGGTCGACCGCTCGGCCGCCTATGCCGCGCGCTATGTGGCCAAAAACGTGGTCGCGGCCGGCCTGGCGACGCAGTGCCAAATCCAGGTCGCCTACGCCATCGGCGTGGCCCGCCCGATGAACGTGACGGTCAACACCTTTGGCACCGGAAAGATTGCAGATGAGAGGATCGCCGAGTTGGTGAACGCCCACTTCGATCTGCGCCCCAAGGGCATCATCCAGATGCTCGACCTGCTGCGGCCGATCTACCGCAAGACCGCCGCCTACGGTCACTTTGGCCGCGAGGAGCCGGAGTTCAGCTGGGAGCGGACCGACAAGGCGCAGGCACTCAAGGCTGCAGCCGGGGTCTAGGCCCCGGACCTCGCAGAAGCGGGGAGCCGGCAAGCTTAGGCGCCGCGTCGCTGTCTACGGTAGAGCATGCCCATCCGCCGCAAGTGACGCCGGGCTGTAACGCTGCCAACAGCTGGCTCTGCGACAATCGTAGGCTTTGGCCTGTTGCCTTCTCCTGGAGAACCCGCAGACTGTGCAGAGCCGCCAACCGCTAGCGACAGCCCACGCCCTGCTTTCAGCCTGCTACCGCTCGCTCGCAACCTGTTGCGTGGCGGGTCTGCTGCTTGCCGCCGGCTGCTCGCGCACCCCCGCACCCGACGACAAGACCAAAACCGATGCCGACAAACCGGTGCCCGTCGCCACACTGGTTGTGCAGCAGGCCAGCGCCGCGCAGACCCTGGAGGCGGTCGGACAGGCCGAGGGCCAGCGCGAGGTCGAGGTGCGGGCGCGGGTCGGCGGTATCCTGCTGCAGCGTGCCTACAACGAGGGCGAGCCAGTCCGTGCGGGACAGACCCTGTTCCGCATCGACCCGTCCCCCTTCGAGAACGCGCTCGCCCGCGCCGAGGCACAACTCGCCGAGGCCGACGCACGGCTCGAGCAGGCCGAGCGCGAAGCCGCACGCGCAACGCGTCTGGCCGAGCAGAACGCCATCGGCCGCAAGGAAGCCGACGACGCGGCATCCACCCTCTCGCTCGCCCGCGCCCAACGTCAATCCGCGCAAGCGGCTGTCAGGCAAGCGCGCCTCGACCTCTCGTGGACGCGCGTCGAAGCGCCGGTCGCCGGGATCAGTGGACGCGCGCGCTACTCTGAAGGCGCGCTGATCGGCGCGAACGGCGGCGAAGCACTCACCGTCATCACCCAGAATGACCCGATCTGGGTCCGCTTCAGCCTGCCCGACGCCGACTACGCGCGCCTGTCCCGCGGCGGCGGCGTGCGCGCGCTGCGCAAGGTCGAGGCGGTGCTGGCCGATGGCAGCGTGCACCCCGCGCCGGGGCGACTCAATTTCACCGCCAGCCAGGTCGACGCGCGCACTGCCAGCGTGACCCTGCGCGCCGAGTTCGCCAACCCGGGCAGCACCCTTTTGCCCGGCCAGTTCATCCGGGTGAGACTCACGACCGGGGAGCGCAACGGCGTCTTCCTCATCCCGCAAGCCGCGATGCTGCAGGGTGACAAGGGCCGCTTCGTCTACGTGCTGGAGGCGGGCGGCAAGGCGCGCAAGCAGCCGGTGCAGACCGCCGGCTGGGACGACAAGGGCAACTGGGTGGTCACCGACGGCCTCAAGGCCGGCGAGCGCGTGGTGCTGGACAACCTGCTGCGCATCAAGCCGGACTCGCGACTGCAGCCGCTGCCCGACGGGGCGGCCGGCAAATCGGCAGCGGGCTCGACCGGCGCGGCACCGGCCGCCGGCGCTGGCAGCGCTGCGCCCGCCCCGACACGTGCCACCGGCAACTGACCGCCGATGAACAGCCGGTACTTCATCGACCGGCCGGTCTTCGCGGTCGTCATCGGCCTGGTGCTGGTGGTGGCCGGGCTCATCGCGCTGCCGCAGCTCCCCGTCTCCGAATACCCGGAGGTGGCGCCGCCCTCGGTGCAGATCCAGGCCAACTACCCCGGCGCCAGCGCCGACACCATCGCGCGGACGGTGGCCGGCCCGATCGAGGAGCAGCTCAACGGCGTCGAGGGCTTGCTCTATTTCAACTCGCAGTCGGCCTCCAACGGCACGCTGCAGACCACCGTCACCTTCGAGAGCGGCACCGACGCGGACCAAGCCGCGATCAACGTCAACAACCGCATCCAGGCCGCGTTGCCGCGTCTGCCGGAGGAGGTGCGGCGGCAGGGCGTGACGGTGACCAAGCGCTCCAACGACCTGCTCATGGTCGTTGCATTGCGCTCACCCAAACAGACGCGCGACACCCTGTTCCTCTCCAACTACGCGCGCATCAATGTTGTTGACGAGATCAAGCGCATCCCGGGTGTCGGTGATGCGACCGTGGTCGGCGCCCGGGATTATTCGATGCGCGTCTGGCTGCGCCCCGACCGGTTGGCGCAGCTGGGCCTCACCACCGCCGAAGTGGTCGCGGCGATCCGCGCCCAGAACAACCAGTACGCCGCCGGAAAAGTCGGCCAGGACCCGGCGCCGCAGGGGCAGCAACTGGTCTACACGGTGGCGACCGGCGGTCGCCTGCTGGAGCCGGAGGCCTTCGGCGAGATCGTCGTGCGCGCGGCTGGCGGCGGTGGCCTGCTGCGGCTCAAGGACGTGGCGAGGATCGAACTCGGTGCGCAGACCTACGACCAGTCGAGCGGGATGGATGCGGGCCCGGCGACCCTGATGCGGGTCTTCTTGCGGCCGGGGGCCCACGCCCT
>DALYGT010000047.1:0-4777 GCA_031971375.1 Burkholderiales bacterium
GAGGCGCTTGAGCGACGTCTTGACCGTCTTGAAGTTAGTCAGCATGCCGCCGAGCCAGCGCTGATCGACGTAGGGCATGCCGGCACGTGCAGCCTCTTCGGCGACAATCTCGCGAGCCTGACGCTTGGTGCCGACGAACAGGATGGTGCCCTTGTTCGACGCGAGCTTGCGCACGTAGGTGAGCGCGTCGCCGAACATGGCGGCGGTCTTCTCGAGGTTGATGATGTGGATGCGGTTGCGGTGGCCGAAGATGTACGGGGCCATCCGCGGGTTCCAGTAGCGCGTCTGGTGGCCGAAGTGCACACCGGCCTCCAGCATCTGGCGCATGGTCGATGCCATGGGTGAATCTCCTGAGTCAAGGTTGGTCCGCCACCCGCCGATACGCCTGGGCCATCGCCACAGACACCTTGAATGAAGCGGGTGTGAGAATTTGGCTTGTCGCCAACCTTTGATTATAGCGGGACTTGAGAGGTGCACTCAAGAGTCGCGCTGCGTGATGAGCGCGTGGACTACAATCGGCGCACAAAAACGATCCGGCGGCCCATGTCCTCGATCACCCTCAAGACCCCGCAGGACATCCAGGCGATGCGTGTCGCCGGCCGTCTGGCCTCCGAGGTCCTCGACTTCATCACGCCGCACGTGCGCGCGGGGGTCACTACGGGCGAGCTCGACAAGCTTTGCCATGATTATATGGTCGACGTGCAGAGCAGCATCCCGGCGCCGCTCAACTACGCACCGCCGGGCCACACACCCTACCCCAAGAGCATCTGCGCCTCGGTCAACCATCAGGTCTGTCACGGCGTGCCGGGCGACCGGGTACTGAAGAACGGCGACATCGTCAACCTCGACATCACCGTCATCAAGGACGGCTGGCATGGCGACACCAGCCGCATGTTCGTTGTCGGCGAGGGGTCTGTGCTGGCCAAGCGGCTATGTGACATCACCTACCGCGCCATGTGGGAGGGGATCCGCATGGTCAAGCCCGGCGCACACCTCGGCGACATCGGCCATGCCGTGCAGCGCTTTGCCGAGGCCCAGGGCTTCAGCGTGGTGCGCGAATTCTGCGGGCACGGCATCGGCCAGGTGTTCCACGAGGACCCGCAGGTGCTGCACTACGGTCGCCCGGGCACGGGGCTCAAGCTGGTCGAAGGCATGGTCTTTACCATCGAGCCGATGATCAACGCCGGCAAAGCAGCGATCCGCCAGCTCGGCGACGGCTGGACCATCGTCACCAAGGACCACTCCTTGTCGGCACAGTGGGAGCACACGGTCGCGGTGACGGCAGACGGCTTCGAAGTGCTGACCGTCTCGGACGGCACCCCGCCGCCGCCGTGAGCCGGCCTTGAGCGTGGGCGCGCCTCGCGCATGAGCCCCGACGCGCTGCGCGCGCGGGTCGGCGAGCTGCGTGGCGGCATCGCCGCGCGGCGTCGCGAACTTCAAGAGGCATACAACGGCGGCTCGCCTGCCCGCCTGCTGCGCGACTGGTCGGCGGCGGTGGATGCCGCCTTGCAGATACTTTGGAGCGAGACCGGCATGCCGGCAAGCTGGGCGCTCGCAGCAGTCGGCGGCTATGGCCGGCGCGAGCTCTTCCCGTGCTCCGACGTCGACCTGATGATCCTGCTCGATGCACCGGTGGGGCCCGACGAGCAACCCTTGCTCGACCGCTTCGTCGGTGTGCTGTGGGACGTCGGTCTCGAGGTCGGCCACAGCGTGCGCACTGCACACGAGTGCCTGGCAGCCGCGCGCGGTGACATCACCGTCGCGACCAACCTCATCGAAGCGCGCTGGCTGGCCGGCGACCGCGCGCTGTTCCGGCGGTTCGAGCAAGCGCGCGACCGGCAGCTCGACGTGCGCCTGTTCGTACACGCCAAGCGCGTCGAGCAGGCGCAGCGTCATGCACGGCAGCAGGATGCTGCATCGAGCCTCGAACCCAACATCAAGGAAGCCCCCGGCGGACTGCGCGACCTCCACGTGGTGCTGTGGATGGCGCGCGCCTGCGGCTTTGGCAGCGACTGGACGGCGCTGCAGCGCTCCGGCCTTCTCGGGCGCGAAGAGGCCGCACAGATACGCCGCAACATGCGTTTCCTGCAGGACCTGCGCATCCGCCTGCACCGCCTCAACAAGCGCCGCGAGGATCGCTTGCTGTTCGACGGACAGACGGCGCTGGCGAGGGAGCTCGGCCTCACCGACGGGCACGGTCGCCGCGCCTCCGAGCGGCTGATGCAGCGCTACTACCGCACCACAAAGTCGGTGGTGCTGCTCAACACCATCCTGCTGCGGGTGATCGACGGCCATCTCGAGGGTAGCGGCCCGGTGGTGGAACAGCGCATCGATGCCGACTTCGTCATCCGCGACGGTCTGCTCGACATCTGCGACACCGGCGTCTTCGAGCGCGACCCGCCGGCCATCCTGCGCGCGTTCCTCGAACTCGCGCGGCGGCGGGAGTTGCGCGGCCTCAGCGCGACCGCGATGCGCGAACTCTGGCGCGCACGCCGCCGGGTGGATGCCGGCTTCCGCCGCGACCCGCGCAACGTCGCGACCTTCAATGCGCTGCTGCGGCAACCACGCGGGCTCACGCACAACCTGCAGCGCATGAACCGCCACGACATCCTAGGTCGCTATCTGCCGGAGTTCGGCCGGATCGTCGGGCAGATGCAGCACGACCTGTTCCATGTCTACACGGTCGACGAGCACATCCTCATGGTGCTGCGCAACGTCCGCCGTTTCGCGCAGGCCGAGTTCGCCCACGAATACCCGCTGTGCTCGCGGCTGATGGCCGAGTTCGAGCGGCCGGAGGTGCTGTGGGTGGCGGCGCTCTACCATGACATCGCCAAGGGTCGCGGCGGCGACCATTCGACGCTCGGTGCCACCGATGTGCGGCGCTTCTGCCAGCGTCACGGCTTCTCCGCCGCCGACACGGCGCTGGCTCGGTTCCTCGTCGAGCAGCACCTGCTGATGTCGGCCACCGCGCAAAAGCAGGACCTCAGCGACCCGGCGGTGATCCGCGGCTTCTGTGCCAAGGTGCCGGACGAGCGCTCGCTGACTGCGCTGTACCTGCTGACCGTGGCCGACATCCGCGGCACCAGCCCCAAGGTATGGAACGCATGGAAGGGCAAGTTGCTCGAGGACCTCTACCGCCAGGCGCTGCGTCACCTGCGCGGCGAGCGCGGCGAGGACGGCACCTTGCTGCAGGCGCGCCAGGTCGAGGCGGAGAACATCCTGCGTCTCTACGCGCTCGACGCCGAGGCCAACCGCAGCTTCTGGAACACGCTGGAGCCCGACTACTTCATGCGCAACGAGCCGGCGGACATCGCCTGGCACGCACGCGCGCTCTACGGCCGCCACGCCACGCCGGAACCGCTGGTGCGGGCGCGCCTGTCGCCGATCGGCGAAGGTCTGCAGGTGCTGGTCTACGGCCCCAGCCGTGAAGACCTCTTTGCGCGTGTCACCGGCGTGTCCGAGCGCATGGGCTACAGCGTCGTCGAGGCGCGACTGCACACCACGCGCAAGCAGTACAACCTGTTCGTCTTCCTCGTCATGGACCCGGGTCGGCACGCAGCGAGTTACCGCGACATCGTCGCGCTGGTCGAACACGACACACTGGCTGCGCTGCAATCGGACGAACCACTGCCGCCGCCGCTGCAGGGTCGCGTCAGCCGCCAGGTGCGGCACTTCCCGCTCAGCCCCGAGATCAATCTGCGCGGCGGCGACAACCCGCGTTACCGCATCCTCACGGTGATCGCCGCCGACCAGCCCGGGCTGCTGTCGCGGATGGCGCAGGTGCTGCTGCGACACACCGTGGCGGTGCATTCGGCCAAGGTCAACACGCTGCGGGAGCGCGCCGAAGACAGCTTCCTCGTCTCGGGCCCGGGGCTCGGCGATGCACAACAGGTCGCGCTGCTGGAACAGGATCTCGCGGCAGCGATCGCGGTGCGCTGAAGCGGCGCGGGTGCCGGCAGGCGGCTCAGCCTGCGGAGCCGTCCAGCACCTCTCCCGGAACCTCGCGCAACGTCGCAGGAAGCCCCCGCGCCACCGGCGCTGCGCCGATGGCCTCGCCGCGCTCGACCCGGTAGAGCCAGGCCAGCACCTCGGCAACGGCGCGGTAGAGCGCCGGCGGGATCTGCGTGTCGATGTCGACCTCGAGCAGCAAGCGCACCAGCTCGGGCGATTCGTGGACGTAGATGCCGGCCTGCCGCGCTTTGTCGATGATGCGTTCGGCGAGCTCGCCGCGCCCCTTGGCCAGCACCAGCGGCGCCGCCTCCTGCTCGCCGTAGGCGAGCGCGACCGCGGCACGGGGCAGCGTCTTGCGATCTGCCGGTTCGCGCGGGGTGGCCACGGCCTCAGCCCGCCTCGCCCGACGATGAAGCCGCCGCCGTCGACGCTCCCGCGGCCGCGTTGCCAGCCGTGCCTCGACTGTCGGTCACAGCAGGCATCAACGGCTCGAAGCGCAGCGCCGACAGTTGCAGGCCGGCCGCGACCAACGCGTCCTCGAGGTCGTCGCGCGCCGCCTGCATGCGGGCCAGCGCCTCCGGCGAACCACGCAAGGTGATCGCGAGCCGATCCGCGCTCAAGCCGAGCCGCGCTTGAACCTGGTCGAGGCTGCCGAATGCGCTGCTCAGCTCGGTCTGCCAGCGGCGCGAAGTCGCGTCATCGCCGGCGCCTTGCCGCGCATCCTCATCGACCTGGACACGCCAGTCCATGACGAGACCGGGCGCGAGTTCGCTGCGCATCGCCAGCGCCTGCTGCTGGAGCGTGTCCACCTGTTGCCGGATCATGC
>DALYGT010000047.1:4877-7991 GCA_031971375.1 Burkholderiales bacterium
GGCCGGCGCATCGGGGGGCGGCAAGCTGCGCTCGGCACGGCTGAGCAGACGCGCCTCGGTGGAGATCTGCAGGTCAGGGCCCGCCTCGGCCGTCAACGCCGCGCCCGCCGTGTCGGTCGGCCGGGCCACGCCAAGCCGCACCTCGGGCTTGACCTCGAGCACGGTGAAGTCGAGCGATTGCCCCGGGGTGACGGGGAACGGCAGCTCCATGGCCATGGTCGCGCCGCCAAGCATGAGCACAGGCTGACCCTGCGCGCCGGTGTCCATCACCCGCGCACGCAACACGTCGCCGACGCTCAGCTGGGTGCCGGCGAGCTCCGCCCCGGTCACCGCCGGCAACGGCACCAGCGCGCGCACGTCGACGGCGTTCATCGGCTCAAGCGCTCAGGCGCCGGGTCAGGCGCCGACCCCAGGGACGCCGCGGCCACCAGGGGGCGACCCTGCAGACGGGGGACCGGCCTGCGGCAGCGCGAGGATCTCGCGCATGCGACGCAGATGTTCCGCTGTGACTGCGACCACCTCATCGTTGACGCGCAGACACTCGGCGAGCAGCGCAGTGACGCGACCACGCCGTGGCTCAGCCAGGTTGCGGCATGCCGCGAGGGATGCCTCGTCGAGCAGGCCGACACGCTCAGCCTCGATCGCCGCGACGCTGACCCAGTCGCCGGCGCGCGCCGCGGCGAGCATGCGGTGCGTCAACGCGACAGCCCGCTCGAAGCGGTCAGACAGATTCCCGGACGTGTCTGGATCAGCCGGCACGGGCGACAAGGGGCTCGCCGAGCGCGACCTGGCGACGTTCGGCGCTCTGCCGCTGTGCCAGCGTCTGCCATGACTCGCGCAGTTGCAACAGCAGGCCGGCGACCTCCTCGAGGCGTTCGGTCGAGTTGCGCAGGTTGGCCTGCAGCAGCTGCGAGCGCATGTAGTCGTAGAGGTTGGCGAGGTTGTTGGCGACCTCGCCCTGCTCGAGATCGAGGACCCCGGCGAGTTCGGACAGGATGTTGGTCGCCCGGCTGACCTCGGCGGCCTTGGTCGGCACGTCGCCGCTGGCGATCGCATGGATCGCATGACGCGTCGACGCGATCGCGCCGTCGTAGAGCATGACAACCAACTCTACCGGCCGTGCGGCGTTGACGGCGAGTTCGAGCTGGTTGAGGCGGTAGGCTTCGGCGGCACGGCTCTGGATCATGGTGTCGTCTCTCGTATCAACCCAACGCGCGGGTCAGGGCGGCGCTGGTCTGGCTCAGGGTACCCAACAAGGAATCCAGTTTGGAGAACTGGTTACGGTAGCGCGTCTCGATGCCGGTCAGGCGGTTGTTGAAGGCATCGATGCGGTCATTCAGTTGCTTGATGATGGCATTGAGCCCGTCCTCACGCGCGCCGATGACACCGCCGCTGGTGAGGTAGGTGTTGGCTGTGGTGTTGAACCGCGCCATCAAACCGTTGGTGCTGTCGCCAAGCGCCTTGGCGACCGCGACCGGATCCTTGTCGACTGCATCGGTGAAGGTCTGGCTGTTCAGCGTCATGGTGCCGAACTTGTCGACCGAGAAACCGAGTTGGACCAGGTAGTTGTAGGCGCCGCCGGCCACGCCTCCCGAGCGTGAGACGAGGTCGCGGAAGCCGTTCATCATGGTCAGCAGCGTGCCTTCGTTGGCGAGTGAACCGCTCTTGCCATACCGCGAGGACGAGTTGCTCATGAAGGTGTTGTAGGCGGTGACGAAGGCCTGAGCCTTGGCCACCAGCGCACTGTCGTCGCGAGTGACGTTGAGCGTCACCGGGCTCGTGGTCTTGGCGGCGGCAACAAAGGTCACCCCCTGGATGGCCGACGAGAAGACGTTGTTGGCCGAGGTCACGGTGAGGCCGTCGACCGTGATGCTGGCGTCCTTGGCGGCGACCGACTGGCCAAAGGTGGTGGGCGCGGACGCACCGCCAGTCGGCGGATACACGGTCCCTGCGGTGAAGCCGAGGAAATCGAGATTGGCGTTGGTGGCGCCGGTGACACTTATGCCGGTGATGGCGTTTGCCGCACCCGTGTCTCGTGTTCGCAACACCAGCCTGTAGCCGGAACCATCATTGACCACACTCGCCGAGACGCCAAAGTTGCCGGTGGCGTTGTTGATGGCGTCGCGGATGCCGTTGAGGCTCCGGTCGGCCACGTTCACGGTGAACGAGGTCGAAGCGCCACGGCTGAGCGTGAGGGTGGCGGACCCGGTGATCACGGCCGCAGGGTCGCTGATCGTCGTGCCGGAGCCGTATGCATTGGGCGAGACCAGCGTCTGGTTGCTCGCCAGCTCGTTGACGTTGATCGAATACGTGCCCGCCGACGCACCAAGCGCAGCAGTGACCGAGCCCGCCGTGGCGTCCGAGAGGCTGGCTTTGAAGACGTCCAGCGCCGAGGTGTCTCCGAGCGCCTTGGCGGCGCTCTGCAGTGACGACACGTCGGAGCGGACCCGGCCGTAGTCCGACAGGTCCGAGTTGTACCCGGAGACCTTGGACTTCAGTTTGGTGAGCGGCTGGCGCTCGACCGCCATCAGCTGCGTCACCAGACCGTTGACGTCGATGTTGGAACCGACGCCAGCGGAGGAGATGGTGCCGGTAGACGTTGCCATGCGCGGAAACGCCTAGCGCCCGGTAACCGGGGTCAGGCCTTGCCCTTGAGCAGGACGCCCGACATCTGGTCGAGACGGCGCGCGATGCGCACAGCCTCTTCCGAGGGCACCTGGATCACCAAAGTACCGGAATCCGCATCCACGACCCTGACCACCGGCCGCTTCAAAGACGTATCCACCGAGACCTGGAAATTCTGGAAGGCCTTGGAGAGCTCCTTGCTGATCTGCTGGGCGGCTTTCTGCACGGCTTCTTTCTGCGCCTGGGCACCGGGCGATTGCGATGCGGGCTCACCGACCGGCGGCTTGATCTTGACGATGTCCTGCAACTGCCCCTTGCCGGGCGTCGGGTTGACGGCGCCAAGACCCCCGCCGACCGTCGCCGCCTGCCCCGAAGGACCGGCCGCAGCAGTTTGCGGAGCCTGTGTCTGAACAGATGTCACCATGATCGACCTCTACGTGTTCTGTCTGGTCGACGCTGCCCCGCCTCGCGGCAGGGCAGCCCCATTAC
>DALYGT010000048.1:0-7989 GCA_031971375.1 Burkholderiales bacterium
CATCTACGTGCCGGGCTGCCCGCCGACGGCCGAAGCCCTGATGTACGGGTTCATCCAGCTGCAGAACAAGATCAAGCGCACGTCGACCATCGCCCGTTGACCCCGCGCACCCGACCACGGCCCCAACATGACCCATGCCCGCCAGCAGTTCGTCGCGACCCTGACCGAGGCCCTTGGCGAGCGCCTGCTTGCGGCCGAGTGGCATGCGGACATGGCGTGCGTGCACCTTAGCCCTGAGGGCTTGGTCAAAAGCCTTCGCACCTTGCGTGACCACGCCGCTTTGCGTTTCGACCAACTCACCGACCTCGCTGGCATCGATTGGTCGACGTGGCCGCGTGCTCGCCGCGGCGAGCGCCGCTTCGGTGTCGTCATCCTGTTGCTCTCGGTTGCGCGCAACCAGCGGCTGCGTGTGCACATCGAGGTGCCGGACGACGATGTGCCGGCCATCAGCAGCGCCACCGAAGTCTGGCCCGCGGCCAACTGGTATGAGCGGGAGGCGTTCGACCTCTACGGCATCCTGTTCGAAGGGCACCCCGACTTGCGCCGCATCCTGACCGACTACGGTTTTGTGGGTCATCCTTTCCGCAAAGACTTCCCGGTCAGTGGCCACGTCGAGATGCGCTATGACCCGGAAAAGCGCCGTGTGGTTTACCAGCCGGTGAGCATCGAGCCGCGCGAGATCGTGCCCCGCATCATCCGCGAAGAGGGCTACGGCACCGAACATCTAGGGATCGGGGGCTGATATGGCCGAACTGCGTAATTACACGATGAATTTCGGGCCGCAGCACCCGGCCGCGCACGGTGTGCTGCGTCTGGTGCTCGAACTCGATGGCGAGGTCATCGTCCGTGCCGACCCGCATATCGGCCTGCTGCACCGGGCCACGGAGAAGCTTGCGGAGACGCGCACCTTCATTCAGTCGGTGCCGTACATGGACCGGCTCGACTACGTCTCGATGATGTGCAACGAGCACGCTTATGTCATGGCCATCGAGAAGCTGCTCGGTGTCGAGGTTCCGGAGCGGGCCCAGTACATCCGCGTGATGTACGACGAGATCACCCGCATCCTCAACCACTTGTTGTGGATCGGGGCTCACGCGCTCGACGTCGGCGCGATGACCATGTTCCTGTTCGCGTTCCGTGAGCGCGAAGACCTGATGGACTGCTACGAGGCGGTCTCGGGTGCGCGTCTGCATGCGGCCTACTACCGCCCGGGCGGCGTCTACCGCGACCTGCCTGCCAGCATGCCGCAGTACAAGCCGTCGAAGTGGCACAAGCCGACTGACGTGGCCAAGATGAACGCCAACCGGCAGGGGTCCTTGCTGGACTTCATCGACGATTTCACCGACCGCTTTCCGGCCTGCGTCGACGAATACGAGACCCTGCTCACCGACAATCGTATCTGGAAGCAGCGTACCGTTGGCATCGGCGTGGTCGATCCCGACCGTGCCGTCGCACTGGGCTTCACCGGCCCGATGTTGCGGGGTTCCGGCGTGGCGTGGGACCTGCGCAAGAAGCAGCCCTACGAGGTCTACGACCGGCTCGATTTTGATATCCCGGTTGGCGTCAACGGTGACTGCTACGACCGCTATCTGGTGCGCATCGAAGAGATGCGCCAGTCCAACCGCATCATCCGCCAGTGTGTCGATTGGCTGCGTGCCCATCCGGGCCCGGTCATCGTCGGCGACCACAAGGTCGCCCCGCCGCACCGTGAGGCGATGAAGTCCAACATGGAAGAGCTGATCCATCACTTCAAGCTCTTCACCGAGGGTATGCATGTGCCTGCTGGCGAGGCCTATGCGGCAGTCGAACACCCCAAGGGTGAGTTCGGCATCTACCTGCTCGCGGACGGCGCCAACAAGCCCTATCGCGTGAAGATCCGCGCGCCCGGGTATGCCCACTTGGCGGCGCTCGATGAGATGGTGCGTGGCCACATGATCGCCGACGTGGTCGCCATCATCGGAACCCAGGACATCGTCTTCGGGGAGATCGACCGGTGAGTGCCGTGCTGTCTGACGCCACCCGCACGCGATTCGAGCGCGAGGTCGCCAAATACCCGGCCGAGCAGCGCCGCTCCGCTGTCATCGCCTGCCTCTCGATCATCCAGGACGAGCAGGGCTGGGTCAGTCGCGAGAGCGAGCAACTCGTCGCCGACTATCTCGGCATCCCGCCGATCGCCGTGTACGAGGTCACCACCTTTTACAACATGTTCAACCAGCAACCGGTCGGGCGCTTCAAGTTCAACGTCTGCACCAACCTGCCCTGCAAGCTGCGCGATGGTCAGCATGCGCTGGAGCACCTCTGCAGCAGGCTCAGTGTGGAGGAGGGCGGCACCACGTCTGACGGGCTGTTCACTGTGCAGCCGAGTGAGTGCCTCGGCGCGTGCGCGGACGCCCCGGTGATGTTGGTCAACGACAGGACGATGTGCAGCTTCATGAGCGATGAGAAGCTCGACCAGATGATCGACGGGCTGCGTCAGGCGGCAGCCGCAGAGGAGAAAGCATGAGCGCGCGTGACGTTCTTGCCCGTTTCCAGGCGACCGGCAACGAGACCTGCTTCCACGGTCGGCACATCGACCCGCAGATCTACGCCGGGCTCGACGGCCGCAACTGGCGTCTCAAGGATTACGAGGCGCGGGGTGGTTACCAGGCGCTGCGCAAGATACTCGGCAAGGATGGTGGCCCCGGCATGACCCAGGACGAGGTCATCGCCCAGGTCAAGGAATCGGCGCTGCGCGGGCGTGGCGGCGCGGGCTTCCCCACTGGCCTCAAGTGGAGCTTCATGCCCCGCCAGTCGCCGGTGCAGAAATACCTCGCCTGCAACTCCGACGAGGGCGAGCCCGGCACCTGCAAGGACCGCGACATCCTCGAGTTCAACCCGCACATCGTGATCGAGGGCATGGCCATCGCGGCTTATGCCATGGGCATCACGGTCGGCTACAACTACATCCACGGCGAGATCTTCCAGACCTACGAGCGTTTTGAAGAGGCGCTCGAAGAGGCGCGCGCAGCGGGTTATCTGGGTGACCGAATCCTCGGCAGCGACTTCAGCTTCCAGTTGCATGCCTCGCACGGTTTTGGTGCGTACATCTGCGGTGAGGAGACGGCGCTGCTCGAGAGCCTCGAGGGCAAGAAGGGCCAGCCGCGCTTCAAGCCGCCGTTCCCGGCAAGCTTCGGCCTCTACGGTAAGCCGACCACCATCAACAACACCGAGACCTTTGCCGCGGTGCCGTGGATCATCCGCAACGGTGGTCAGGCCTACCTCGAGGTCGGCAAGCCCAACAACGGCGGTACCAAGATCTATTCGGTGAGCGGCGACGTCGAATTGCCGGGCAACTATGAGATCCCGATGGGCACGCCGTTCGCCAAGCTGCTCGAGCTTGCCGGTGGCGTGCGCAAGGGGCGCACCTTGAAGGCCGTGATCCCGGGCGGTTCGTCGGCGCCGGTGCTCCCCGGCTCGATCATGATGGACTGCACGATGGACTACGACTCCATCTCCAAAGCCGGATCGATGCTCGGGTCCGGCGCGGTGATCGTGATGGACGACACCCGCTGCATGGTCGCGTCGCTGCTGCGACTCTCGTACTTCTACACCCACGAGTCCTGTGGCCAGTGCACGCCGTGCCGCGAGGGCACCGGTTGGCTCTACAAGATGCTGCTGCGCATCGAGCACGGACAGGGCCGCGCCGAGGACATCGACGTGCTCGACGACGTCGCGCAGAACATCATGGGCCGCACCATCTGCGCGCTCGGCGACGCCGCGGCTATGCCGGTGCGGAGCTTCATCAAGCACTTCCGGCAGGAGTTCGTGCATCACATCGAGCACGGTACCTGCATGGTCGGTACCAGCAGCGGTGGCATCGCGCGCAAGCTTGCGGCGCAGAAGATCGGGGATCGCGCATGAGTACCGTGCAGATCGAGCTCGACGGTCAGCCGATCGAGGTCCCGGTCAACTCGACCATCATGGACGCGGCCAACAAGGCCGGCGTCTACATTCCGCACTTCTGTTACCACCGCAAACTCTCGATCGCGGCCAACTGCCGCATGTGTCTGGTTGAGGTTGAGAAGTCGCCCAAGCCGCTGCCGGCCTGTGCCAGCCCGGTCACGCAGGGCATGAAGGTCTTCACCAAGAGCCCGGCCGCGGTGCGCGCGCAGAAGGGCGTGATGGAGTTCCTGCTCATCAACCACCCGCTCGACTGCCCGATCTGCGACCAAGGCGGCGAATGCCAGCTGCAAGACCTGGCGGTCGGATATGGCAGCACAGCCTCTCGCTATCACGAGGAGAAGCGCGTCGTCTTCAACAAGAACCTCGGCCCGCTGATCTCCACGGACATGACGCGGTGCATCCATTGCACGCGTTGCGTGCGCTTCGGCGAGGAGATCGCCGGCAAGATGGAGCTCGGCATGGCCCATCGCGGTGAGCACTCCGAGATCATGCCGTTCATCGAACGCACGGTGGACAGTGAACTCTCGGGCAACATGATCGATGTCTGCCCGGTCGGCGCGCTCACCTCGAAGCCCTTCCGTTACGCGGCCCGTACTTGGGAACTGAGCAAGCGCAGGTCGATCGCGCCGCACGATTCCCTCGGCAGCAACGTCACCGTACAGGTCAAGCAAGACCGTGTCCTGCGCGTCACGCCGCTGGAGAATGAGGCCGTCAACGAGTGTTGGCTTTCCGATCGTGACCGCTTCAGTTATGAGGCGCTCGACGCCGATGACCGCCTGCTGCACCCGATGGTGCGTGAGGGCGGGGAGTGGGTCCGGGCGAGTTGGGAAGACGCCCTTGCGCGCGCTGTGTCCGGTCTGCAGGCGGCAGGCAGCTCGGTCGGTTGGCTGGTCAGCCCCAACGCCACACTCGAAGAGGGTCACTTGGCCACACGGCTGGCCAAGGGCGTAAAAAGCGGGCATGTCGACCACCGTTTGCGCCACGCCGATTTCGCCGCCGACGATGTCGCCAGTGGCGCGCCTTGGTTGGGCATGACGATCGCCGCGGTGCAGGATCTCAAGGCCCTGTTGGTCATCGGTAGCAACTTGCGCAAGGACCACCCGCTGCTGGCGCACCGGGTCCGTGCTGCGGCAGGCCGAGGTGCGGCCTTGTACACGCTCGGCGCTTGGCGGGAGGACGTGCTCTGCAGCGTCGCTGGCCAGTACGCGCTGCCGCCGTCGCAGTGGGAGTCGGCACTCGAGGCGCTGCTCGCAGCCGTCGAGGCGCAGCGCGCAGGCGGCAGTGGTTCCGGTGAGTTCGTTGGTCTGGCGGCCGCGTTGCGCCAAGACACGCCTCGCGCCGTGCTGCTCGGCAACGAGGCCGTGAACCACCCGCGTGCCAGCCGTCTGCGTTGGCTTGCGCAGCGCATCTGCGAGGCGAGCGGTGCAACGCTCGGCACCACGGTCGAAGGCGCAAACGCTGTCGGACTCGCGGCTGCCGGTGTGTTGCCGGCGTCGCGCGGCAAGAATGCGTTGGAGATGGTGTCCAAGCCGCTGCAGGCCTACGTCCTGCTTAATGTCGAGCCGGGCCATGATTGCGCCGACGGCCCGGCAGCCGTGCGCGCGCTCGATTCGGCCGCGACCGTTGTGAGTCTCGCCACACACATGGATGGCACTGCCGAATACGCTGACGTGCTTTTGCCGGTCGCGGCCTGGACCGAGACCGCAGGCAGTCGCGTGAATTGTGAGGGTCGGACGCAGTCATTCGTCGGTGTCGTGCCGCCCGCAGGCGAAGCGCGTCCGGCGTGGAAGGTGCTGCGCGTGCTGGGCAACCTTCTGGGGCTCAAGGGTTTCGATCAGGAGACCATTGACGACGTACGACGCGACCTCGGCTTGACTGACGACAAGCTCGCAGCGGCCCTCGGCAACACGCTCTCGGCCGAGCCGCAGACCGCGGCCCCGGAACTCGGCGGGCTCGAGCGTGCCGGCTTTGTCATGCCCTATGCGGTCGATGCGCTGACGCGGCGTGCGCGGTCCCTGCAGAAGACTGCTGACGCGCGGCCACCGGCGGCCCAGATGCATGGACACACTGCTGCGTCCCTGGGCGTCGTCGAGGGCCAGGACGTGCGGGTCACGCAGGGTGGGAGCGCGACTCTGCGCGTCCACATCGACGACCGCGTGGCCCCGGGCACCGTTCGCATCGGCGGCGGGCACTGCCTGACCGCTTCCCTCGGCGGCCTGTTCGGCGCGTTGCGCGTGGAGCCCGCTTGATGCAACCTTTTTTCGGCCTGATCGACACGTCGCTGTTGCCTGAGCCGGCGCTGTTGGCGGTTTGGACTTTGGCCAAGATCCTCGCCATCACCCTGCCGGTGATGGGTGCCGTGGCCTATCTGACCTACGCCGAGCGAAAGGTGATCGGTTACATCCAGGCGCGTATCGGTCCCAACCGCGTGGGTCCAGCAGGTCTGCTGCAGCCGATCGCGGATGCGGTCAAGCTGCTGACCAAGGAGATCATCATTCCGAGCGGCTCGAACAAGCTGCTCTTCGTGCTCGCCCCGGTCATTAGCATCGTTGCAGCACTGGCCGCTTGGGCAGTGGTGCCGTTCGGCCCCGAGACGATCCTTGCGGACATCGACGCCGGCCTGCTCTACGTGCTGGCGCTGACATCGATGGGTGTCTACGGCGTCATCGTCGCCGGTTGGGCGTCCAACTCCAAGTATGCGTTCCTCGGTGCGATGCGCTCGGCTGCCCAGATCGTGGCTTACGAGATCGCCATGGGCTTTGCGCTCATCGGCGTCCTCATGGTGGCCGGGAGCCTGAGCCTCCTCGACATCGTCAATGCGCAAGGTGGCGATTGGGGCTTGCTGAGCTGGAACCTCGTACCGTTGTTCCCGCTGTTCATCGTCTATTTCATCTCGGGCGTGGCCGAGACCAACCGTGCGCCCTTCGACGTCGCAGAAGGCGAGTCGGAGATCGTCGCCGGCTTCCACGTCGAGTATTCCGGCATGACGTTTGCCATCTTCTTCCTCGCCGAATACGCCAACATGATCCTGGTGTCGGCGCTGGCGACCTGCCTGTTCCTTGGCGGCTGGCTTTCGCCCATCCCGGGCATCCCGGATGGATGGCCGTGGCTGTTTGCCAAGATCGGCTTCCTGCTGTTCTGTTTCCTCTGGTTCCGTGCCACTTTCCCGCGCTATCGCTACGACCAGATCATGCGTCTGGGCTGGAAGGTCTTTATCCCGCTGACCATCGTCTGGATCCTCGTGGTCGGTGCCTGGAAACTCTCGCCCCTGTGGCTTTGGTGACAGGAGCTCGACACCTCATGCAAGCCGTTCGCGAATTCATCAAGACTTTTTTCCTGCTGGAACTGCTGCAGGGTCTCGCCGTGACCGGCAAGAGTCTCTTTGCGCGCAAGATCACGGTGCAGTATCCGGAGGAGAAGACGCCGATGTCGCCGCGCTTCCGCGGCCTGCACGCGCTGCGTCGCTACCCCAACGGCGAGGAGCGCTGTATCGCTTGCAAGCTCTGCGAAGCGGTCTGTCCGGCAATGGCCATCACCATCGAGTCGGAGCAGCGTGATGACGGCACCCGTCGCACCACGCGCTACGACATCGACCTCACCAAGTGCATCTTCTGCGGCTTTTGCGAGGAGAGCTGCCCGGTGGATTCGATCGTCGAGACGCACATCCTCGAGTACCACGGTGAGCGCCGCGGTGACCTCCTGTACACCAAGGAGATGCTGCTCGCCATCGGTGACCGCTACGAGAAGGACATCGCCGCCGCCCGCGCAGCCGATGCGCCTTACCGCTGAGCCCCGAACCGGACGAACCCTAGACCCGACATGGACTTCCTCAGCGCGATCTTCTATCTCTTTGCCACCATTCTGGTGCTCGCCGGTCTGCGCGTGATCACCGCCCGCAACCCGGTCCACGCCGCGCTGTTCCTGGTGTTGGCGTTCTTCAGCGCGTCGGCGATCTGGATGCTGCTGGAAGCCGAGTTCCTCGCGCTCACTCTCGTGCTGGTCTATGTCGGGGCGGTGATGGTGCTGTTCCTGTTCGTGGTGATGATG
>DALYGT010000049.1:0-7795 GCA_031971375.1 Burkholderiales bacterium
TCACCGGGGGCTTCTCCTATGAGCAGGCGCTGGATGACCGCAGCAGCCTGGCCACCAACGCCGCACGTGAGCTGGCGGGCGGTCTGGCCAACCTGACCGGGACCGTCGCGCAACGTGCCCGTGCCCGCAACGAGGAGAACAACTCGCGGTCTGCAGATCTTTATGCGCAAGGCGAACTCGACGTGACGGATCGCTTGGGTCTGCATCTCGGGGCCCGTTACAGCCAGGTCCGCATCCAGTTCGTCGACAAGATCCCGGCCAGCGTCAACCCGGTCGGCAGCGGCACCAATGCCTATGAGCGCGTCAACCCGATAGCAGGGGTCGTCTACAAGATCACGCCGGCGCTGAACTGGTATGCGAACGCCGGTGGCGGCTTCGAGACGCCCACGAGCATCGAACTGGCTTTCCGCAAGGTCGTCAACGGAAAGACGGTGTCGGTGGACGGTAGCGGCCCCAACCTCGGCCTGAAACCCGCCACCAGCCAGAACTACGAGACCGGCTTCAAGGCCTTCCTGGATGCCGACACCCGCGCCACCCTCGCGGTGTTCAAGACCGATACCCGCAACGAGATCGTGGTCGATGCGGCAACGTCGGGTCGGACGGCTTATGCCAATGGCGGCCGAACCAGCCGTCAAGGTGTCGAGTTGTCGGTCGACAGCCGCCTCAACGACTACTTCAACGCATTCCTCGCCTACACCTACATCGACGCTGAATACCGGGACAACTTTGGCGATGCGTCGGTCAGCGAGGCCGGGAAGCGGCTGCCAGGCGTGTCTCGCGATGTCCTCTACGGCGAGGTCGCGTTCAACTGGCCGGAGTTCGGCCTGCAGACTGCAGTGGAAGGCCGCTACTCATCGCGCGTGTATGCCAACGACAGCAACTCGGCCAAAGCGCCTGGCTACACCGTGGTCAACCTGCGAGTGGGATTCACGCAGAAGATCGCTGGTTTGACGCTGACCGAGTTTGCGCGCATCGACAACCTTATGGACCGACACTTTATCGGCGCGGTGCGCGTCAATGACACCAACGGCGCGCTCTACGAAGCGGCGCCCGGCCGGTTCGGCCTCGTCGGTGTGACGGCCAGTTACGCGTTCTGAGGCGACCGCTCAAGGGCCGTCCGGTAGCACGTAGCAAGACGCACCGATCGCTCTCGCGAGGCGAGTTCGCACACCGTCATCGGCAAGCCCGAGACGAGCGGCGAGCTCGCGTCGATAGGCGGCCGCGCTACGGCGACTCACGCTCATCGCACGCGCGGTGCCGACGTCGTCCTCGCCCTGCAGCAACAGGTGCAGTGCCTCGAACTGCCGCGGGGTGAGGTCCTCGATGCCGGATGCAAGCAGGGCATCGTCCACTGTCGAACGTTCGGGGGTCTTCCAGTATGCCCGGCCGGTCGACAGGCAGACCAGCGCTTCGGCGACGACAGCCCCCGCGGCCGGCCAGCGCAGGAAGCCGCGCGCACCTGCGCGGATCGCCCAAGCGAGCGGCCAACTCCCCGCAAGGGTGGTGACCATCAGCACTGGCGGCGCCGCGGTGCGAGCAGACAGCCGGCGCGTCAGCTCGAACCCCGATACGCCGCGCAGCAGCGCGTCAACGACCCAGACGTCGGGACGGTCGTCGCGCGACAACCCGAGCGCATCCTCTGCGCAGGCGAACCGCACCGACGTCTCCACCATCGCGCCAACCTCGCCGACGGCTTCGGCCGACAGTACGGGTGGCGGCACCCCGACGCTGTAGATGCGCACAGCCAAGACCCTCTCGCAAAGACGCCACGGTCGTGCAATCGGGCAGGCCCGCGCCAAGGACGGTTTCACGGGAACGGCGGGAGTCTTTCCCGACGTTGGCAAAGGCGTCTGCCAGCGGGTCTGGAACGGCCGCCAGCCGGTCTTGTTTGCTGCGGATGCACATCCTCCGCATGTCAACCCGGGAAGACACTTTTAAAGCCTCTAGATTCCGGGCTTCTTCACCCATGCCGGGAATCTTTCCCGACAATCGCGCTCACAGGTGCCGCATCGCAGCATCTGACATCTCGCAACTGTACTCAAAACACCAAGGAGTCCCTGATGAAAAAGACCGTCATCGCCAGCGCCCTCGTTCTGGCCCCCTTTGCAGTGCAGGCCCATGACAGCGTCGGCGCCTGTGCCGCTGCAGCACTCAAGGTGCACGCCGGCAAGATCGTGAAGATGGAGATCAAGACCGAAGACAAGGCCACCGTCTACGAATTCGACATCCAGAAGGCGGACGGCACCGCCTGGGACATCGAGTGCAACGCCGAGAGCGGCAAGATCACCGAGGTCGAACAGGAGGTCGCCCCGACCGACGCCAAGTGGACTGCCAAGGCCAAGGTCGCAGAAGCGGACGCCAAGGCCACCGCGCTCAAGGCCTTCCCGGGCACCGTTGTCGAGACCGAATATGAGATCGAGCCCAACGGTTCGGCCTCGTACGAGTTCGACATCAAGGGCGCCGACGGCAAGGAGTACAAGGTCGAAGTCGACGCCACCACCGGCAAGGTGGTCGAGTCCTCGATCGAATCGTCGCAGGTCGGCGAAGGCTGATCGCCTTCCGCCCCGCCAGAACCCCCGCCTCGGCGGGGGTTTTTGTTTTCCGGGAATAACTCCCGGCGATTCCCGGATTTTTGCCGTGGGCCTCCGTAGCCCGGTCGGGTGAGCATCTCCACCACTGCAACCGACAGCCACGCGCCGTGGCGCGAATCCGGACAGGCATGTTGCGTCCGATCAGGCTGTGCATAATCGGGCGGGTGAATCTGGACGAGATCAAAAGGCTGGCCAACGAAGCCCATCTGCGGACGCTGGGCGACCTCGGCCTTGTCGGCCTGATCACGGCCACCGCATTCTGGATCGCATCGGCATTCGAGCTCAACGAGCACATCAACCGCTGGACTGCAGACCTCGAGTTCGTCCAGGCCGATGAATTGCGCACCACGCTGCTGGTGCTCGCGGCCGGGCTCGGCTGGTTCTCGTGGCGGCGCTGGACCGAGTTGCGCCGCGAGTTGGCGTTGCGTGTCGAGCTCGAAGCCGACCTCGCCCGCTGGCTCAGCGAGAACCGCGACCTGACGCGCCGCAGCCTCGAGTTGCAGGAACGCGAGCGCAAGGACATCGTGCAGGAGCTGCACGACGAACTCGGCCAGTACCTCAACGCCATCGAGATCGAGGCGGTGGGCCTGCGCCCGCAACTGGGCGCCGGTTCGCGCGGGGCAGAATCGGTCGAGCGCATCCGCGGCATGGCGCGGCATGTCTACGAAGTGGCACGGCGGATGATGTACCGCCTGCGCCCGGTCGGGCTCGACGAGTTTGGACTCGAGGAAGCGCTGCAACACCTGGTGGAGGGCTGGCAGCAGCAGCGACCTGATGTGCGCTACACCTTGTCGATCGACCCCGATCTTCCCGAGCTCGGCGAAGCACTCAACATGGCTGTGTTCCGCATGGTGCAGGAATCGCTGACCAACGTTGCACGCCACTCTGCCGCACACAATGCGGCTGTGCGGCTGTCGCTCGCGGATGCGCACACCCTTCGACTCACAGTGGAGGACGACGGCCGCGGCCTGCCCGACGAGCTGCGCCCCGGACTCGGCCTGACCGGCATGCGCGAGCGCGCCGAGTTGCTCGGCGGGTCGATGTCGATCGGCGCTGCGACGGGCGACAGCCGGGCCAGCGGCACAGTCACTATTTTTACGCTTCCAGTGTCGTCGGACACTGCAGCAGCTGAACAAGGAGAGTCGCCATGAGCATCGAAGTCCTGCTGGTCGACGACCACGCAGTCGTGCGCGAGGGCTACCGCCGTCTGCTCGAGCAGACCGAAGACATCCGCGTGCTGGCCGAAGCCGGTAATGGCGAAGACGCCTACCGACTGTTCTGCGAGCTGCGGCCCAAGGTGGTGGTGATGGACATCTCGCTGCCGCGCATCAGCGGCATCGAGGTGACACGGCGCATGGTCGCGCGCGACCCTGCTGCGCGCATCCTCGTCTTCAGCATGCACGAGGACGTGGTCTTTGCCAGCCGGGCGCTGGCCGCCGGCGCGCGCGGCTACATCGCCAAATCGGCCGCGCCCGAGGTGCTGGTCGAGGCGATCCGCCGCATCGCGGTCGGACAGAGTTTCGTCGATCACGAGATGGCGCAAAAACTCGCGCTGCAGCGCGTCGGCTCCGACCCCGATCCGGTCAGCGTGCTCACCGAGCGCGAGTTCGAGGTGTTCCGCCTGCTGGCACAGGGTCAGCCGGTGGCGGAGATCGCGCGCATCCTCAACCTCACCGCCAAGACGGTGGCGAACCACCAGTCGGCACTGCGACAGAAGCTTGGCGTCGACAACGCCGCGCAATTGGTTCGACTCGCGGCGCGGCATGGGTTGATCGGCGATGTGACGTTCCGCGACGCGGTGGGTTGAGGCAAAAAAAGACCCGCCGAAGCGGGTCTGCGAATTGCGCGGGGCAGGCCGCGCGCAATCACTCGTGCCGGATGATTTGCCGTCAGAAACCTTGGACCGCTTCGACGCGGAAATCGGCCACTCCGACCGTCGCAACGTTGGTCAGGGTCGCGATGAGGATTGCAGCGCCGACACCACTGCCATCGGCATCGTAGTAGACCTTCACATCGGCGCCCGTGGTGTCTGCTTTGATGAACTGAGTTGCGGTTCCGGCGGTATCGATGGAGGTAAGGTCGCCAATCAGCACGTTGGCTGCGGTCAAGTCGCCCTTGGTGAGAGCAACCAGCGACTTAAAGCTGTCTTCAAGCGTCGTGGTGGCTTCGACGCGGAACACGATCTTGTCGCTGCCAGTCGTGAAATCCGTGATCACGTCCGAAGCAGCTGCGGCGAACGGGGCGTCGACTGGTGCATATGCGATGACGCCGTTCGCGGTACTGCTATCCCGCGCGTACTCCCTTATGGTCTGAAAAACAAACTTGTCCGCGCCCGCACCACCCGTGAGCGTATCCGAGCCGCCATTGCCGATAAAGACATCGGCCTTGGTCGTCCCGATGAACTTCTGGGTGTTGGCATTGCCTTCGAAAGTCAGGCCGTTCTTGGTCACACCCGAGGCATCGATGACGACGTTGTTAATGCTGTTGCCGCTGGCACCCCCTGCGGCGGTCGCCAGATCCGAGACCGATGAGTTGCGTGCAAAGAGCAGATGACCATCTCTGAGTTGCTGGAACGCACTCTCGTCCGGGTCCCTGGAGATGGCCCCACCCACCTCGACCTTCTCCATCTGCTTGAAGTTGTTGTCATCAAGCGCAATGGTGCCGTTCGCCGCAGTGGTCGCGCCGATACCCGTAGTCACCCGCAGTGTGTCGTAGCCTGCCCCACCGACGATCACATCGGTCTTGTTGGCGTAGTCGGTGGCATTGGTAATGCCATTGGTCACGCCCTTGCTCGCCGCCAGCGCTGACGAGATTATCCACTCCGCCTTGCCGTCATCCGCCTTGCTTGAAGTCCCCGAGGTCCCGGTACCAAAGCTGCCGATCTCGAAGAGGTCGTCACCGTCGCCGCCGTCCAGGGAGTCGGCACCACCATGCCCGACGAGGCGGTCGTTGCCTGCGAAGCCAAACGCGGTGTCGTTTCCAAGACGCAGCGTGGCGTAGTCGACGCCATCGGTGCCAAGGACCTTCTCGCCGTTGTTGGTGCCATCGAAGCGGAAGTAACGGCCGAATGATGTCTGGAGAAACCCGTCGGCGTTGGTCTCGTTGTCGTCATCGTCGGCGGGATCGCGCGCATCGAAAACCAACTCGACATTGCTCGCCAGGCCGGCAAAAGCGAAATCGTCGAGCTGGCAGTCACGGATGACATAGCCGGCCCCGACTGGGGGCACCACGATATCTCCGGCCTCGAAATTGACCTTGAAAGTCACAGTCTCGGTGGCGCCTCCGGCCACGCCCTCAAGAGTGATGCCGTAGTTGAGTGCCCCGCGGGAGGCGTAAGCCTTGGCCGCCGCCAACGCATCAAAGTCGAGCGTGACCTTGACGCCGCTTGCGAGTCTGATGGTCTCGATATTGGTGAAGAAATCCCCGAGCGACGAATAGTCACCAGACTTGGAGAACACGACAACGTCCTGCGCGTTGTATCCCGAGACAGTGGTCCTGTTGGTGTCAGTCCCGGTAGCGGTCGTGGCGACAACGCTAGGCCGGAAAGCGAGTGTCAGACGGGCATCGGTCGGAGTGAGCAGCGCATTCTGCAAGGTCGTTGCAGCGTCGCTAGTCGCCCCGCCATTCACAGTGGCACCGGTCGTCGTGTTGTAGGAATACGCGGCCCGAAGTGAGGGGTCGTCATCGTCGACCGCCACCCATCGCGTCACGGAAGCAGTGGCGCCAGAGTTGTCTTTACCGGAGGTGAGTCCGTCGATCGTCACTGCGGCGGTCGGGACTGCCGTGAACTGGTATGTGTCGGAACCGGTGGTGCCGGTAAAAGCACCGCCAGACTTTCCGATCTTGATGATTGCCATCGCTACTGATTCCTTATTGATGCCGTGTTGTGGTCAGGAGTCTTGGCGCTTTTCGACGCCGACGACACTGAACCTTAACGACGGAGCCCCCCCCGGAAACGGGAGTTGTTCAGCAGATGCACGGGATTTCTTCCCGAGGACCGACGGAACATCAAAGCGGCATCTTCCCGAGCTCTAGCTCGGGAATCACGCTCAATCAGGGTCGATAGACTGCCCCCTCTTGCGCCGCGGCTCGAAGTCGATGCGCACACCCAACCAGGCCATGCGCGGCGCACCGGGCGCAAAGAAGGTGGTGGCAAGCTCTTCCGACTCCTTGAAGCCCTGCTGGTTGACGTAACGCTCGCCGAGCTGGCCACCGCTGTAATACTGGTGATCAAACACGTTGTTGACCCGCGCAAACACCGAGACGATGGGTGTGAAGCGGTACGAGGTCCGCAGGTTGACCACTGCAAAGGCGGTCGTCTCGCCCTTGCCGAGGTACTCCTCGCCGTTGACCTCTGCAGCCTGATGCTGGCCGTTCTCGTTGCCGCGCACGCGCATGCTTGAGAGCGCGATGACGTCGGCGCCGACGTTCCAGGCAGGCAGCGGCTTGACGTCGACAAACAGCTTGGCCTGATGTCGCGGGATCAGGGGCAGGCGATCGCCCCGGCGCACGTCGATCTTGCCGTCGCCATCGGCAGAGGAATTGGCTGGCGCGGCGAGCACCTCGTCGCGGCGGAAGGTGGCGTCAAGGTAGGTGTAGCTGCCTCCAAAGCTGGCCGTCTCGGTCAGCTTGCCAGAGAAGCCGAACTCGACGCCGCGACGGCGTGTGTCGCTGTTCTGGAAGTACCCCCGGCCCGCTGTCTCGGAGGCGATGAAGACGATGTCATCGGCATTGTTGGCGCTGAAGACGCCTGCGTTCCAGCGGAGGCCCTCGAGGTTGCCGCGCAGACCAGCCTCAACCGTACGGGTCACCACCTTGTTGAGCGGTGGATCGGCTGCAAGCGAATTGGGCAGGCGGCACGGACTATCGGGGTTGGCACAACCAAGCTCGATGGTGCTCGGTGCACGACTGCCCTCGTTGTATCCCAAATAGGGGTTGATCGACGGGGTCGGTGTCCAAGACAGGCCGATCGACGGGTTGAAGCGTGCAAATGTATGCGTGCCGGTCAGCGACTCCGGCCCAGGTTCCGGGTTGATCTGATCGCGATTGGCGACCCGCACATGGTTGTAGCGCCCAGACAGGGTCAAGTGCCATTTTTCGGCGACAGACAAGGTGTCGGTCGCAAATACACTCCATGTCCGGTTGGTACCTCTGAGGCCCGCGGCACCCTCCTCACTAAAGGTGCCGATACCGGTGACGCCACG
>DALYGT010000050.1:0-7783 GCA_031971375.1 Burkholderiales bacterium
CCAGGGCAGAGGTGACGGCGCCACGTCCGCGACCTGAGCCGGGGCATGCTTCGGGTCCTGGTCGTGTGCGCGCTGGCTTGAATCTTCGGCAGCCGACGCCATCTCATCGATGCGTGGGGCCTGACGTTCAGCGCCCGCGCCTATAATCGCCGGTTTGCTCGGACCTGCATCCGAGCCCGATCGACTGGGAGAAGACATGCCGATCTACGAATACCACTGCGCCGCCTGCGGGCAGCGCCATGACGCCTTGCAAAAGGTCAGCGATGCGCCCCTGACCGACTGTCCCCATTGCGGTGCTGCGGCGCTCAGCAAGGCGCTCACCGCGGCCGGCTTCCAGCTCAAAGGCAGCGGCTGGTATGCCACCGATTTCAAGGGTGGTCAGACCTCGGCCAAGGCCGACAAGGCTGAGGACAAGCCGGCCGACAAGGCCGCTGACGCCCCAGCTTGCACCGGTGGTGCCGCGCCTTGTGCCGCCGCCGCTTGCGCCGCAACCAGCAGCGCCAGCGCTGCGGACGCCGCCTGATGAAGCGCTACCTGCTGGCCGGTCTGCTGATCTGGGTGCCGGTCGGCATCACCGCGTGGGTCATCAACACCCTGGTGGTGACCATGGACCGCACCCTGACGCTGCTGCCGCCGCAGTGGCAGCCGGTCAATCTGTTCGGTGTGCACATCCCCGGGCTCGGCGTCATCCTGACCGTGGTGGTAGTGCTCGGCACCGGCGCTCTGGCCGCCAACCTCATCGGCCAGAAGGTGGTGCGCTGGACCGAGCTCGCGCTGGCCCGGATCCCGGTGGTCAAGGGCATCTATTCGAGCGTCAAGCAGGTGTCCGACACCCTGCTCGCGCCCGGGGGGCAAGCGTTCCGTAAACCTGTGCTGATCCGTTTCCCCCACGCCGACAGCTGGACGATCGCGTTTTTGACCGGGACGCCTGGCAGCGGCGTCGCCGAGCATCTCGAGGGCGAACACATCAGCGTCTACGTGCCCACGACGCCCAACCCGACCTCGGGCTACTTCATCATCGTGCCGCGTAGCGATACGGTCGAACTCGACATGAGCGTCGACGAGGCCCTCAAGTACGTCATCTCGATGGGTGTGGTCTCGCCCACGCCCCATGCGGCGCCATCACCCGCTGACCGCATCTCCTCCAACCTGCCGTAAAGCACCTTTCCCATGCGCACCGATTATTGCGGGCGGATCCACGCCGCCCACCTCGACCAGACCGTGACCCTGTTCGGCTGGGCCCACCGCCGCCGCGACCATGGCGGCGTCATCTTCATCGACCTTCGCGACCGCGAGGGCCTCGTCCAGGTGGTCTGCGACCCCGACCGCGCCGAGACCTTTGCCACCGCCGAGAGCGTGCGCAACGAGTTCTGCCTGCGCGTGACCGGCAAGGTGCGCCGCCGTCCGGCCGGCACCGAGAACGCCAACCTGGTCTCAGGGGAGATCGAGGTGCTGGCGCATGAGCTCGAGGTGCTCAACCCCTCGGCCACGCCGCCGTTCCAGCTCGACGACGACAATCTGAGCGAGACGGTGCGCCTGACCCACCGCGTCATCGACCTGCGCCGCCCTTACATGCAGCGCATCATGCAACTGCGCTACAAGACCGCGCGCGCCTTCCGCCGCTTCCTCGACGACGCCGGCTTCATCGACGTCGAGACGCCGATGCTTACCAAGTCCACGCCCGAGGGCGCCCGCGACTATCTGGTGCCGAGCCGCGTGCACGATGGCCAGTTCTTTGCGCTGCCGCAGTCGCCGCAGCTGTTCAAACAGATGCTGATGGTGGCTGGCTACGACCGCTACTACCAACTCACCAAGTGCTTCCGCGACGAGGACCTGCGCGCCGACCGCCAGCCCGAGTTCACCCAGGTCGATATCGAGACCAGCTTCCTGACCGAGCACGAGATCGTCGCCATCATGGAAGAGCTGTTCCGCTACGTCTTCAAGGACGCGGCTGGCATCGAGCTGCCCGACCCGTTCCCAAAGATGGGCTACGCCGAGGCGATGTCGCGCTTCGGCTCGGACAAGCCCGACTTGCGCGTCACGCTCGAGCTCACCGAGATCACCGACGCGGTCAAGGACGTGGCCTTCAAGGTCTTCAGCGGCCCGGCCAACGATCCCAAGGGCCGTGTCGCCGCCATCCGCGTGCCGGGCGGCGCTGCGCTGAGCCGCGGCGAGATCGACGGCTACACCGAGTTCGTCAAGATCTATGGCGCCAAGGGTCTCGCCTACATCAAGGTCAACGACGTCACACAACTCAACGAGACCGGCTTGCAGTCGCCGATCGTCAAGAATCTGGACGCCGCCTCGCTGGGTGAGATCATGTGCCGCACCGGCGCGCAGAACGGCGACCTGATCTTCTTCGGCGCCGACAGCGCCAAGGTGGTCAACGACGCGCTTGGTGCGCTGCGGGCCAAGCTCGGCCACGAGAAGGGTCACCTCGACGGCCGCGCCTGGGCACCATGCTGGATCGTCGACTTCCCGATGTTCGAGTACGACGAGGACGAGAAGCGCTGGAACGCCTGCCACCACCCCTTCACCGCGCCCAAGGACGACCACGTCGGCCTGCTGCACACCGACCCGGGCAAGTGCCTGGCCAAGGCCTACGACTTGGCCGTGAATGGCTACGAGGTGGGCGGTGGTTCGGTGCGGATCCACCGCGCCGACGTGCAGGCCACCGTGTTCGAGGCGCTCGCCATCGGCCCGGAGGAGCAGCAGCTCAAGTTCGGCTTCTTGTTGGACGCGCTCAAGTACGGCGCGCCGCCGCACGGCGGTCTGGCCTTTGGCCTCGACCGCATCGTCATGCTGCTGGCCGGCACCGACTCGATCCGCGACGTCATCGCCTTTCCCAAGACCCAGCGCGCGCAGTGCCTGCTGACGCAGGCGCCGAGCCCGGTCGACGAGCGCCAGCTGCGCGAGCTGCACATCAAGCTGCGGAATCCGCCGGCGGTGGCTGGGGCCAACTGAACCACCGACCCCAGCGGGGACCGGCCGGTAGGACACTTTTCGCAGCGACCTTCGAGCGCAGCGAGGGGAGCAAGGAAAGGCGTCCGCAGGTCGGGCCCGAGAGAAGGGGCCCGGGAGAAGGGGTTTGCGGGGACAGGTCATGCAGGCACAGCCACGCTTCAAGATCCCGGTCTCGGTGCTGGTCGTGATCCACGACGCGGCGCTCAACGTGCTCTTGCTCGAGCGCGCCGACCGTCCGGGCTTCTGGCAGTCAGTGACGGGCAGCCTGGACGCCCCTGACGAGGACCCGCGTGCGGCGGCGCTGCGCGAGGTGATGGAGGAGACCGGCATCGATGCAGGCCCCGCAGCCCTGCGCGACTGGCAGCACAGCACTGTGTTCGAGATCTACCCGCACTGGCGCGCCCGCTACGGTCCGGGCGTGACGCACAACACCGAGCACACCTTTAGTTTGGGTGTGGCGGCGGGAATCACTCCTGTCGTGTCAGCGCGGGAACATCTGGGTCATGTCTGGCTCCCATATGCAGACGCCGCTGCAAAATGTTTCTCGCCGAGCAACCGTGAGGCTATTCTTCGCCTTCCTGAGGTTTTGAGTCGCTCCGCGTGAGTCATCCGGGCCGCCAAGCAGCCCGCAGCCCGATCCTCGATCAAGTTTGAAGGACGCAGACACCGCCGTGACCGCCGTCGCCACCCCGATCCGTTTTGACGCTGCCCGAGCCGGCTCCGACGCCGAATGCGAGGCGCGTATCGTCGCCGCCCGCAAACGCCTCGGTGACCGCGCCGTGATCCTCGGCCACCACTACCAGCGCGCCGAGGTCTACCGCCACGCCGAGCTGACCGGGGACTCGCTCAAATTGTCGCGCCTCGCCGCACAGACCGAGGCCGAGTTCATCGTCTTTTGCGGCGTGCATTTCATGGCTGAGGTCGCAGACATCCTCAGCAAGCCGCATCAAAAGGCTACCCTCCCCGACCTCTCGGCGGGCTGTTCGATGGCCGATATGGCTAACCTGCGTGCAGTGGAGCGCGCCTGGCGCGAACTCTCCGAGGTGCTCGACCCGGACGAGACCATCACGCCAGTGACGTACATCAACTCGGCTGCGGACTTGAAGGCGTTCTGCGGCGAGCACGGCGGGATCGTATGCACCAGCAGCAACGCCACGTTGATACTGGAGTGGGCGTTCGGGCGTCGCGAGAAGGTACTGTTCTTCCCCGATCAGCACCTCGGCCGCTGGACCGCGCACCAGATGGGCGTGCCGCTCGACCAATGCGCCGTGTGGGACTTCGACGAGCCGATGGGCGGCCTCACGCCGGAGCAGATCAGGGCCGCGAGGGTCCTGCTGTGGAAGGGGCACTGCTCTGTGCACCAGATGTTCCAGGGCAGCCACATCGAGCAGTTCCGCGCCAAGCATCCGGGTGGTGTGGTCATCTCGCACCCCGAGTGCAGCTTCGAGGTCTGCGCGGCGTCCGACCTGGTCGGCTCCACCGAGTTCATCCTCAACGCCATCCACGCCGCCGAGCCCGGCTCGCATTGGCTGGTGGGCACCGAGCTCAACCTTGTCAACCGGTTGGCCGAGGAGATGAGGCCGAGGGGCGTCACGGTGCAGTTCATGTCGCCGATGGTCTGCATGTGCTCGACCATGGCGCGCATAGACCCGCAGCACCTCGCATGGTGCCTCGAGCAACTGGCCGACGGCCACATCGTCAACCAGATCGTCGTGCCCGAGGCCGAAGCCAAGTCGGCTCGCCTCGCCCTCGACCGTATGCTCGCGGTGTCCTGAGTCCGATGCGTGCCTTGCGCGCTGTGGTCGTGTCGCTGGCTGCGGCCGGCGCGACCCTGGCGCCGTTGGTAGCCGACGCCGCCGAGGCCACCGTGACTCGCGAGGGCCCGACGCTCTACGTCGGCGCCACCGTCAACGCGGCGGCGCCGGTACCCGGTTGCTACGCCGTCCTCACCGATTACGAACGCTTGTCCGAGTTCGTGCCGGGCATCCGCTCGAGCAAGGTGGTCAGCCAGCCCGGTGAGATGCTCAAGATCGAGCAGGTCGGCGTGGCCGGGCCGTCTTTCCTTGGTCTCACCGTTCGTACCACGCTCGGCCTCACGCTCACACCGCCCGTGGCGGGTGCGGAGGCGCGGGTGGATTTCGGGGCCTATGGTGGCAACCTGCGGCAGATGTATGGCGCGTGGGTCGTTCGCGAGAGCAAGGCCGGTTGTCGCATCGAATACCGGGCCACCATCGAGCCAGACTTCCCGGTGCCGCCCCTCGTCGGGCCGTTCGTCATGCGGCGTCAGGTCGAGGCCCAACTGGACGCCATCGCGCGGGAGATCGAGCGGCGGCACAAGATGCAGGGTGCGGAGGCGCCGCCCGCGACCGTGGTCACGCCCCTGGAATAGCCGGTCTGGGTCGCTGCGGGTGGCTGGCCTACCGCGCCGCGACGCCAGAGCCCACCACGCGCCTGCAGTCTGATGGCCCCGTTTCGTATCAGTTTTACTTATAATGTAATCCTGATGGGAAACGCATAAGCCCTTAGACATGCTCCATTTGACCCTCCGCCAGCTGCGCGTCTTCGAGGCTGTGGCTCGCCACGCCTCGTTCTCGCGCGCTGCCGAAGAGCTGCACCTGAGTCAGCCGGCGGTTTCGATGCAGGTCAAGCAGCTCGAAGAGAACGTCGGCATGCCGCTGCTGGAGCAGCAGGGCAAGCGCACCGTGCTCACCGAGGCGGGTCGCGAGATCTACGACCTCAGCCGGCGCATCGCCAACCAGATCGACCAGACCGAGGAGAACCTCGCCCAGTTGCGCGGCGACACCGGCGGGCGGCTGCGTCTGGCGGTGGTCGGCACCGCAAACTATTTCGTACCGCAACTGGTGACCGCCTTCCGCGCCGCCAACCCCGATGTCACCGTGAGCCTGACGGTGAACAACCGCGCCTCGGTGGTCAACACGCTCGCCTTCAACGAGCGTGACATCGCCATCGTGGGTGACCTGCCGCCGGCGGCCGACCTCGACGGCACCCCGTTCATGGAGAACCACCTGGTGGTCATCGCCCCGCCGCACCATGGGCTTGCCGGGCGCGGCAGGGTGCCGATGGAGCGCCTCAAGCAGGAGGTCTTCCTCACCCGCGAGCCGGGTTCGAGCAGCCGCGCCGCGATGGAGGACATCTTTGCCAGCCATGGCATGAGCTTTGCCACCGGTATGGAGATGAGTTCCAACGAGTCGATCAAGCAGGCGGTGCAGGCAGGGCTCGGGCTGGGCATCCTGTCGCTGCATACCGTGGCTTTGGAACTCGAGACGCGCCGCCTCGAGGTGCTGCCGGTCGAGGGCTTCCCGGTGGTGCGGCAATGGCACATCGCGCATCGCACCGGCAAGCGCCTGCCGGCGGTCGCCGAGAAGTTCCGCCGCTTCGTGGTCGAGAACGCTGCCGATCTGGTACCTCTGCCACGGCAGCGAGACATGCTCGGTTCGCTCGCCGAGTAGATGACGGCGGGAGACGCGCCGCCGCCGTGGCACGATGACCTGCAGCGCTACCGCGCCCTGTGCGAGGCGCTCGCCGTGCGTCGCGTGCCACGCCGCCCTCCCAGTCTGCGCCCGGACGGTTGCCTCATGGAGGGCCGGCCGTTGCTCAACCCGGTGCGTGTGATCGCCACCTTCGACTGGCCGGTGCAGCGCATCGGGCCGCGCTACCGCGGCACACAAGCGGACGGCATGCCGGTGCGGCTCGCGCTGTTCCGCAATGCCATCGGCGGCATCGACCACCTGGTGCTCGGCGTGCATGCTGAGGCGTTGGTCGCGGCGCTGGCGCGGCGGCGCGTCAATGGCCGGCGCCTCGTCGCCGACCTTGCGCATACCTTGGCAGAGGGCGCCGACGAGGCTGGCCTGCAGCGTGGCCTCGCGCTCCTGTTGGAACAGTTCCGTGCGCGGGGTCTGGTGTTGGGGAGTGTCGCCAATGACCTTGCCCGGGCAGGCTCCGAAGGGCGTATGCGGCGCGAAGACGCATAGCCGAGGGGCCTGCCATGGGAAATCTCCAAGGCCACAGACCCTTGTGCGGCCGGGCTTCGCGCCCGGCTCCGCACTTCGGGCCTGGGCCCCGGCCAGCTGACGGCTCGCTATGGGACAATCCCGCCCCATGACGCCGCCTGTGGCCAATATCGCCGCCTACCGCTTCGCCCGCCTCGACGACCCCGGTTCGCTGCGCGCGCCGATCCGCGAGTGGTGCGCCGACGCCGGTCTCAAAGGCACTGTGCTGCTTGCCGAAGAGGGCATCAACGCCTTCCTCGCCGGCCCGCGCGAGGGCATCGACGGCGTGCTCGAGCGGCTGCGCGGCATCCCCGGCCTCGAGGGCCTCGAGGCCAAGTGGAGCTGGTCGCAGGCGGTGCCATTCAAGCGCCTTTGGGTCCGCGTCAAGCCGGAGATCGTGACGCTGCGCCGCGACGGCTTCGACCGCGAGCGCGCGCCGGCGCCGCGGGTGTCGCCCGAGACGCTGCGCCGTTGGCTCGACGCCGGCCATGATGACGACGGACGCCAGGTGACCCTGCTCGATACACGCAATGCCTGGGAGGTCGCGGCGGGCACCTTTGAGGGCGCCATCGACCCCGGCATTGCGCGCTTCAGCCAGTTCGCCGGCCGGCTCGAGGACTACTCGCATTTACGTGACGAGACGGTGGTCACCTTCTGCACTGGCGGTATCCGCTGCGAGAAGGCGGCACCGCTCATGCGCGAGGCCGGCTTTGGCCGCGTCTTCCAACTCGACGGCGGCATCCTCAAATACTTTGAGGATTGCGGTGGCGCCCACTGGCGCGGCGACTGCGTCGTCTTTGACGACCGGC
>DALYGT010000051.1:0-7689 GCA_031971375.1 Burkholderiales bacterium
TGATTGCGTTGAAGACGGCACCATCCCGGTCGATCAGGCCGACGACCTGTTCGTGTCGGTCGGCGTGTTCATCCATTGGGAAGCCGCTGACGACAAGAAGATCCAGGACTACAACTACCGCGCGACGCGCGAGGCCCTGCAGCGCGCCGTTGCCGGCGAGCCCAAGGCCAAGGACGTGGTCGCCCAGAAGGGCAAGGCCGCGCACCCCTTCGCGGCGCATTGAGCGATTCGATTCTCTGGCGGCTTGCGCCGCCGGACCCCCGGTCCGCCGGGTGGCAGTCGCAAAACCCCCCGACGTTCGGGGGGTTCTTTTTTGTGTGTGGGTCAGGCTGGCCGGCCTCAGTCGCCGGGGGCAGACCTGAGGTTGCCGGTGTGCAGGGCGGTCGCCACCAGCACTGCTGCCACGCCGGTATTGTCCAGTTGCCTGAGGTCCTCACGGTCGCGCACCCCGCCTGCGGCGATCCAGTCTCTTTCTCGTGACAGCGCCATGCAGTCTTGCAACCACATGCCGACCGGGCCCGCCTCGCTGCCGACGCGCGTCAGATCCATAACGATGACACGCTGCGGCCAAGATGCCGGGTGCCTCATGACGCCGACGGGGTCACGTGCGCCGTTGGCGTCGGCGTCGAGTGACAAGATCCAGCTCGCGGGACCGAGTTCGGCATGCAGCCTGCGAAGCGAGTCGATGTGCCGCAGCGATTCACTGCCGACGACCGGGACAAAGCCGCGTCGGGCGGTCCGCACGATGTCTGCCGCGTCGTTGCAGCCTGCGTCCAGCCAGAGCGGTACCGGCGAAGTTTCGCGCAGCGACTCGAGCACTGGCCATTGCGGCGCGCCGTGCACGATGCCGTCGAGGTCGGCGACATACGCTGCCGGTGGTGGCCTGCCAGACGCCCGAAGAGCAGCCTCGAGCAGGGCGGTGAGCACCGTGCGCGGCTCGCAGCCCTCCACCAGCCCCGAGCGCAGTGGCGCGTAGGATGCGCGTTCGCCACGCCGCGCGTGCACCACGAGCCCGTCGCGGATGTCCAGCACTGGGATGATGTCCATGAACCTTTTGCTGATCGAATCGGTGACCGCCGGCGCCTTCGACCGGCCGCCGGACGCTGCGTTGCTGCCCGAGGCGGACGCGATGCTCGGTGCGATGGTAGCCGAGGTGATGGCGCGGCCTGCGGAGGCGTCGCCGGCGTTGACGACACGCGTGCTCCGCCACCATGGCCTGCCAGCGCCTTGGGCTCGATGCGGCGAGACGCGCATCGACTGCGTTGTCGTGCCCGACGGTGGCTGGTCGCGCATCTGGCAGGGTGCACTGGCTTGGGCTGACGCGGTCTGGCTGGTCGCGCCGGAGACCGGCGGCGAGCTGGAGACGCTGTCGCGCGCGGTCGATGCGGCCGGTGTGCGGCTGCTCGGCTGTGCCGCTGACGCGGTGGCGGTGGCAGCGTCAAAATCGGCGACGCATGTCGCGCTGGCGGGGCGGGTACGGCAGGCTGAGCCGGTGCTGCACGGCGCCGCCAGCGGAGTGCTGCCAAGCCTCGGATCGGCCGGACACCCCACCGGATGGGAGGCTCCGGCTGCGTCCTCATCTGGCGCTTGGTGGGTCATCAAGCCCGACGACGGTGTCGCGGCCGAGGGTGTGCGACGCGTCACGGTGCCAGCCCGCGGGGCGGGCGTCGCGCAAGGCTGCAGCAAGCCTCCTGAGGCGCCGCCGGGCTGCATCGTCCAGCCCTATATCGATGGCGAACCGCTGAGCCTCTGCGTGCTGAGCGATGGCCGCGAGGCGCACGTGCTTTCGGTCAACCGCCAGCACATCGAGTGGCACAGCGACGGCCGAGCGCAGTACCTTGGCGGGGTGACCAACGCCTTGCCTGACCGTGACCGCTTTGCCCTTCTTGCGCGCGCCGTACAGGCGGCGATCCCCGGCCTGTGGGGCTGCTGGGGCATCGATTGCGTGCTGCCTGCAGACGGACAACCAGTGCTGATCGAGGTCAATCCACGGCTGACCACCGCTTTTGCGCACCTTCGCGAGGCGACCGGCCTCGACCTGCTCGGTGCGCTGCTCGACCTTGCGGCTGGCGGCGTGCCGGCCGGGGCACCAGCCGGCCATGCGGTCCCCTTCACATTGACATCGGGGGGCGCAAGACACACTTGTGCGGGCCGCACATGAGTCACTGGGTCTGCGGCTGGGACATCGGCGGCGCGCACCTCAAGTGGGCGCTGCGCGACCCATCCGGCGGCTGGGTGCAGGTGCGGCAGGTGCCGTGTCCGCTGTGGCGGGGCGTCGACACCTTGGCCAGGGCGTTCGAAGGCGCGACCCGTGACTGGCCGGTCGCGCCGCAGGCGGTCCGCCACGCCGCGACCATGACCGGCGAACTGGTCGACGCCTTTGCCAGCCGTGCGGCAGGCGTGGCCGCCATCGTTGACTGCGCCGAGACGGTCTGGCCCGGCACACGCTGGCGCTGGTTCGGGCTCGACGGTCGTCTGGCCGATGCCGACACGGTTCGTCGCGAGCCATTGCGCGCCGCTTCGGCCAACTGGCTGGCAAGCGCCAGCTGCGCCGCCCGCCACACCGACGGGCTCTTCATCGATATCGGTTCGACCACCACAGATATCGTCGCGCTCGCCGGCGGCGCGGCGCGTCCGCGTGCGTTGAGCGACGGCGAACGCATGAGCGCCGGCGAGCTGGTCTACCGTGGCATCGTCCGCACGCCATTGATGGCGGTCGCAGCGGGCATCGACTGGCGCGGCGCACATCGCCCGCTGATGGCTGAGCACTTTGCCACCAGCGCCGACATCTTCCGCTTGACCGGCGACCTCGACGAATCTGCCGACGCCTGGCCTGCCGCCGATGGCGCTGACAAGACTGCCATGGGGAGCGCACGGCGCCTCGCGCGGCTGATCGGCGAGGACCTCGAGTCCGCCAACCTCGATGACTGGCGGTCGGTTGCCGCGCAACTGGCGGAGGCGATGACCGCGACCCTTGTTGTCGCCGCGCGAAAGGTGCTCGATGCCGGTCCCGCGGGTGCTGGTGCGTCAAGGGACGCATCCGCGGGGTGTGCGGCCGGCTCGCCGGCGACCTCGGCCACCGGCGCCTACGTACCGGATGTGCCCCCTCCCGACAACGCGGCGAGACGGGTCGTTTGCGCCGGCACCGGCCACTGGCTGGCGGCGCGCGTCGCGGCGCGTCTCGGCCTGCCGGCGGTCGATTTCGCGGCGCTGGTCGGCGCTGCAGGCGTCGCTGGCGCGCGCGAACACGCGCCGGCGCTCGCCGTGGCGGAACTCGCTGCGGCGCAGGACGACGAACACCCCCCGGCCGGTTGAGGCTATGGTTACAGCTATGCGAGCGCAGATCCCCTACCGCGAAGACAGCGCCGACTTGTTCGAAGCCATCGCCGACCTGCCGTGGGCGATGTTCATCGACAGCGGTCCGCCGCGCGGCGGCCAAGCGCGCTACGACATCCTCGTCGCCGAACCGCGCGTCACGCTGGTCACTCGCGGTGCCATGACCGAGATCCGTCGCGGCGATGCGGTCGAGCTCTCCCCGCGCGACCCGTTCGATCTGCTGCGCGAGGCGCTCGGCGAGCGCACCCCGTCCGAGGACGACCTGCCCTTCCCCGGTGGTGCGGTCGGCTACTTCGCCTACGACCTCGGTCGCCGCATCGAGCGCCTGCCCTCGACCGCCGAAGACGCCGAGCGCATCCCCGAGATGGCGGTCGGTATCTACGACTGGGCGCTCTGTGTCGACCACGAGCGGCGTAGCGCGACGCTGGTCGGCGCCGGCCGTGACCCGGCCACCGCTCAGCGCTGGGATGCGCTGGTCGAGCGCTTCACCGCGCTCCCCCTGCAAAAGGTGCGGGCGCCGTTCCGCGTGCTCTCCAAGGTCAACTCCAACCTGTCGCGAGCTGCTTACGGCGAGGCCTTCCGTCGCGTGCAGGACTACATCGCCGCCGGCGACTGCTACCAGGTCAATCTGGCGCAGCGCTTCTCGGCGCGCGCCGAGGGTGATGGCTGGCCGGCCTACCGGCAGCTCCGGCTCATCAACCCGGCGCCGCAGGCGGCCTATCTCAACCTGCCCTTCGTGCAGATCATGTCGGCCTCGCCCGAGCGCTTCCTGATGTGCACCGACGGCCGCGTCGAGACCAAGCCGATCAAGGGTACGCGGCGGCGTTCCGGCCTGCCGCAGGAGGACATGTCGCTGGCCATCAGCCTGCGCGAGAGCCTCAAGGACCGCGCCGAGAACCTGATGATCGTCGACCTGCTGCGCAACGACATCTCGCGCGTGTGCCGCACCGGCACCGTACGCGTGCCCAAGATCTTCGACATCGAGAGCTACGCCACCGTCCACCACATGGTCAGCACGGTTGCGGGCGAGCTGGCCGAGGGCCGCGACGCGCTCGACCTGCTGCGGGCGTGCTTCCCCGGCGGGTCGATCACCGGCGCACCCAAGTTGCGCTCGATGGAGATCATCGAGGAACTCGAGCCGCACCGGCGCGGGCTCTACTGCGGCTCGATCGGCTATGTCGGCCTCGACGGCAATATGGACACCAGCATCGCCATCCGCACGCTGGTCTACTCGCAGGGTGTGGTGCGCTTCTGGGCCGGCGGCGGCATCGTCGCCGACTCGCGCGAGGAGGACGAGTACCAGGAGACGCTGCACAAGGGTGCTGCGCTGCTGCGCCTGCTGGCGCAGGTCGAAGCGAGCGGGGTTGGGGCCTGACGGTCGGTTGCCCGAGTCCTCTGACTACTGTCGCGTCCCTGTCCCGCACCGCACGCGCCATCGTCCGGCCTGACACATCCGCAGGCTTGTTCGGTCCCGGAGATCGCTGAACATGTGGGTGCTCAAGATCGGCGGCAGCATCCTCCATGCCGCTCCGCAGGATGGTGCGGCGGGTGGTGGCCCGGGCGCAGCACTTGCCGAGGCTCGCGATGCATTGCTCGCGAGTCTCAGACGCCGGCCCGGGTGCGTCCTGCTCGTGCCGGGCGGTGGTCGCCATGCCGACGCGGTGCGCGCCGCGCAGCGGTCAGAAGGCTTCGACGACGACACCGCCCATGTGCATGCGCTCGCTGCGATGGACACTTGTGCCGCTGAACTGGCCGATCTTCTGGGCGCCGCCGCTCGCGTCATCCATCGTCTGGCCGACGCACGCGCGACCGCTGCCGCCGGCCTCACCCCGATCTGGGCGCCGCACGCGGAACTCGTCGGCGACCAAACCCTGCCGCGCACCTGGGGCCTTACTTCCGACAGCATCGCTGCCGTTGCCGCGAGGCGGCTCAGCCTGGACGGCGTGTGCCTGCTCAAGAGTTGCGCAGTGCCGGAGGGGGCGAGCGCGCAAGCACTGGCCGACGCCGGGATCGTCGATGGGGAATGGCCGGGGTGGACGAAGGGCATCGCAAGCTGCGTGCTCGGCCCCGAGGCCTGGGCTGTGCCGGATGGCTTTTGGGAAGCCACCCGACGATCACATGACCGATCGTGACGCCTTCAGCTCGATGTCATCCGGCATGACCGCTCTGACCGACCTCGCGCGATCCAGCTGAACCCGAACCGCACATAAACAGCTCAGCCTCTGGCGACGAGCAAGCCCTTGAGGTACTCGCCTTCCGGCGCCGCCAGCGCCACCGGATGGTCCGGCCCGGCCTGCAGGTGCTGCAGCACCACCGCATCCAGACCCGCATCGGCGGCCGCTGACGCGACGAAGCCGCGGAAGCGCTCGGCCGACACGCCCCCCGAGCACGAATACGTCATCAGCAGCCCACCGGGCGCCAGCAGCTGCAGGCCGAGCCGGTTGATGTCGCGGTAGGCGCGGCCGGCGCGTTCGGCGTGCGCGCTCGACGGCGCGAACTTGGGCGGGTCGAGGATGACCAGGTCATAGGTCTCGCCAGCCGTGCGCAACTCGCGCAGCAGTTCGAACACGTCGGCATCGCGCCAGTGCGCACGCGTGGCGTCGAGCGCCGGATTCAGCGCGAGGCTGGCCTGCGCCGCTGCCAGCGCCGGCCCCGAGCTGTCCACCGACAGCACCTCGCGCGCGCCGCCCGCGAGTGCCTGCAGGCTGAAACCACCGGTGTAGCAGAAGCAGTTGAGCACGCGCCTGCCCGCCGCGAGATCGCGGGTCAGCCGACGGTTGTCGCGCTGGTCGAGGTAGAAGCCGGTCTTGTGCCCGCCGACCAGATCGACCAGCAGTCGCACACCATGCTCGGTGATGACGGTCGACGTGGGCGGCGTGCCGTGCAGCGCGCCGACCCGCGGCTCGAGCCCTTCGAGGCGGCGCACGTCGCTGTCGCTGCGCTCGTAGACGTGGCCAGCACCGGTCGCGCGCAGCAGCGCACCGACGATGGCGTCACGCCACTTGTCCGCGCCAGCGCTGTTGAGCGCAACCACCAGCACATCGCCATAACGGTCGACGATCAGCCCCGGCAGGCTGTCGGCCTCACCATGCACCAGCCGCACACCGCCCTGCGCGGCGAGCGTCGGCAGCGCTGCCCGACGTGCCACGGCGGTGGTGATGTGGCGGCGGAAGAACGCATCGTCCACCCCCTCGTCGGCGTCGAAGGTCCACATCCGGGCGCGGATCTGCGAGGCCGGGCTCCAAGCCGCGCGGCCCAGCACCCGGCCGTCGTGCGTCTCGACCAGCACCGTGTCACCGGCACGGGCGCGGCCGACCAGCGCCTCGACGGCGTTCGCGAAAACCCACGGATGACGGCGGAACTGCGGCGCCTCCTTGCCGCGGGCGAGGACGATGCGGGCGCTCACGGCGGCTGACCGGATTTCTTGCGCGCCCGTGGATGCGCCGCGTCGTAGACCTTGGCCAGGTGCTGGAAGTCCAGATGGGCGTAGACCTGCGTCGTGCTGATGCTGGCGTGGCCGAGCAGCTCTTGCACCGCGCGCAAGTCGCCGGACGACTGCAGCACATGGCTGGCAAACGCGTGCCGCAGCATGTGCGGGTGGACGTGCTGCTCGATGCCGCGCGCGCGCGCCAGACGGTCGAGCCGCGTCTGCACCGTGCGCGGGCCGAGCCGCCGGCCGCGGCGCGAGATGAACAGCGCCGGCTCGTCGGCGCGTGCATGCTGCGGGCGCACCGCGAGCCAGTCGCGGATGGCGCTGATGGCCGCGCTGCCGACCGGCACTTCACGTGTCTTGGCGCCCTTGCCGAGCACGCGAACGGCACCAGCCTCAAAGTCGATGACGCCGGTATCCAGACCGATGGCCTCCGACAGGCGCAGCCCGGACGAGTAGATCAGCTCGAACAGTGCACGGTCACAGATGGCGTCAAAACCCTCTGCCTCGAAGCCGACCAGATGCGCGGTGACGTCCGGCGACAGCGTCTCGGGCAGGCGCTTGGGCGCTTTGGGTGCGCGGATTCCTGCGCAGGGGTCACCGCTGATCTCGCCGCGCTTCTGCAGCCAGCGGAAGAAGGTCCGCCACGCCGACAGTCGCCTTGCGAGGCTGCGGCCGCCGAGTCCACCAGCGTGCTGACGGGCGAGGATGCGCCGCAGTTGCACCGGGGTCATGGCAGTGAGGGCGAGCCCGCCGCTATCGCGCTGCAGGCTGGCAAGGTCGCGCCGGTAGGCCTCTGCGGTGAGCGCAGACAACCGTCGCTCTGCCTGCAGATGGACGATGAAGTCCCCGACCCGGGTGTCGTCAGCGCCCTCGTCGCGCGTTTCGGACCGCTCAGCCCTCCCCATCAAGCAGACCTTGCC
>DALYGT010000052.1:0-7670 GCA_031971375.1 Burkholderiales bacterium
CGATGAAGGGGACAGCCGAGAACAGGTTGACGATCACCTGCGCACCCCAGTAGCTCATCTGGCCCCACGGCAGCAGGTAGCCCATGAACGCCTCGGCCATCAGCGCGAGGTAGATGACCACACCGATCACCCAGACCAGTTCGCGCGGCGCGCGCGAGGAGCCGTACATCAACCCGCGGAACATGTGCAGATAGACCACGACGAAGAACATCGAGGCGCCGGTGGAGTGCATGTAGCGGATCAGCCAGCCCCAGCTGACGTCGCGCATGATGTACTCGACCGAGGCGAAGGCACTCGCCGCGTCCGGCTTGTAGTTCATGGTCAAAAAGATCCCGGTGAGGATCTGCATGACCAGCACCAGCAGCGCCAGCGAGCCGAAGTAGTACCAAAAATTGAAGTTCTTCGGCGCGTAATACTCACCGATGTGCTCCTTCCACATCGAGGTGAGCGGGAAACGAGCATCGACCCAGCCGCGCAGGGCTTCGATACGACTCATGTCATGCCTCCTTGGAGTCGGCGCCGACCAGCAGGACGGTGTCGCTCATGAATTTGTGCGGGGGAACCACCAGATTGACGGGCGCCGGAACGTTCTTGAAGACACGGCCGGCGAGGTCGAAGCGCGAGCCATGGCAAGGGCAGTAGTAACCGCCCGGCCAGTCAGCGCCGAGGTCTGCAGCGCCCTTGTCGGCGCGGAAGGTGGGTGAGCAGCCGAGGTGGGTGCAGACGCCGACCACCACGAGGTACTCGGGCTTGAGCGAACGGGTCTTGTTCTTGCAGTAGTCCGGCTGCTGCTGCGCCTCGGAACCCGGGTCACTGAGCCTGTCGCCGTTCTTTTCGAGCTGCGCGATCATCTCCGGCGTACGGCGCACCACCCAGACCGGCTTGCCACGCCATTCGACCGTGAGTTGCGCGCCCGGCTCGAGCTTCGACACATCGACCTCGACCGGCGCACCAGCTGCTTTGGCCTTGGCGCTCGGCAGCATGCTGCCGACAAACGGGACAGCGACCGCGGCAGCGGCGACACCACCCGCAGCACCCGTCGCCATAAGCAAAAACCGGCGCTTGCCGGCGTCTACCTGCTGATCACTCATGAATCAATCCTTCGCAAAGACCGCGCCGAAATATAGGCGATTGTAGCGAATCGGAAAGTCCGTTCGCGCAGGAGGGTCGCGCGCCACTGAAAAAGTCGGAGCGGAGGCCGTGCCAGCGGGTTCAGACCGGGTTCGGGATATCCACGAAACGGCAGTCGAGGCCCAAGGACGCAGACAGGTGGGCAGCCAGCGACTGCACACCGAAACGCTCGGTGGCATGGTGCCCGGCAGCGATGAAAGCGACGCCAGACTCACGCGCAAGATGCTCGCATTGTTCGCTGACCTCGCCCGTCACAAAGGCGTCGACGCCGGCAGCGATGGCATCGGCAAAATAACCCTGCGCGCCGCCGGTACACCAGCCGACGCGCCGCACCGGAGTGGTCGGCTCCCCGAGCAACAAGGGTTCGCGGCCAAGCGTCGCACCGAGTCGGGCGGCCAGCCCCCGGGCGTCGGTCTGTTGTTGCAGGTCGCCGGCACAGCCGAGGGATTGCTCTCCGTAGAACGCGGACGCCGTGACACCCATGGCGCGGCCAAGGCCGGCGTTGTTGCCGAACTGCGGATGCGCGTCGAGCGGCAGGTGGTAGGCGATCAGCGAGATGTCGTGGCGCAGCAGCGTCGCCGCGCGGCGGCGCTTGAGCCCGATGAGCGGTAGCGGCTCATTGCGCCAGAACCAGCCGTGATGCACCAAGACCGCATCGGCACCCTCCTCCACGGCGCGATCGAGCAGCGCTTGGCAGGCGGTCACGCCGGCGACCACCCGGCGCACCTCGGCGCGCCCTTCGACCTGCAGGCCGTTTGGCGCATAGTCGCGGAAACGCGCCGGCTCGAGCAGCGCGTCCAGATGCGCGACGAGATCGGGCAGAGGGACTGAGGCAGCGGCGGCGGGGCTCGAGGACATGCGTGGAGGTGGCGCAGAGCGCTGTGTTTCCGGGCGGCTAGAATGTAGCAGACCTGTTCGCGGTCCCAGCCCGACCCTCCCTCGCATGTCCAGACTCTGGTTGTTATTCTGTCAGGCCGTCACAGTCGCAGTGGCGGCGCTTTTCGTTGTGTGGACCTTCCACCCTGAGTGGCTTCGGCGCCCACTGGTGCCGACAGCTCAGCTGCCAACCATCCGCGAGGCAGCACCGCCTGCACCCGGCATCGCGCCGCCGGGCGGATCCAGCAGCGCCGACGCGGCAGCGCGCGCGAGCCGCTCGGTGGTGAGCATCTACACGACACGCGAGGTCACGCGCAGCAACCCGCTGCGTGGCCACCCGCTGTTCGGACCGCTGTTCGACGGCGAACCGCAGTCCGAGGAACAACCGGGCCTCGGCTCCGGGGTGATCGTCAGCCCGAACGGTTACATCCTCACCAACAACCATGTCGTCGAAGCGGCCGATGCCATCGAAGTAGCGCTGGCCGACGGCCGCACGGCGCCGGCGCAGGTGGTCGGCGTCGACCCCGACACCGACCTCGCGGTATTGCGCATCGGCGTCAACGAACTGCCAGCCATCACCTTTGCCGACCCCGCACAAGCACGCGTCGGCGACGCGGTGCTGGCGATCGGCAACCCGTTCGGCGTCGGCCAGACGGTGACCCACGGTATCGTCAGCGCGCTGGGGCGCTCGCGCCTGCAGCTCAACACCTTCGAGAACTTCATCCAGACCGACGCCGCGATCAACCCCGGCAACTCCGGGGGGGCGCTGGTCGACATGCGCGGCAACCTGCTCGGCATCAACACCGCGATCTTCACGCGCAACGGCGGCTCGATGGGCATCGGTTTCGCCATTCCGGTCGACCTCGCGCGCGGTGTGCTCGACCAGATCATCCGAAGCGGCAGCGTCACGCGCGGCTGGATGGGCATCGAGATGCAACCACTGACGCCCGAACTCGCCAACTCGCTCGGCGCGACCGGTCAGCAAGGCGTACTGGTGGCGGGCGTGATGCGCGGCGGCCCGGCGGCGCGGGCCGGCATCAAACCCGGCGACATCATCGTCTCGATCGGCGGCAAGCCGGCGCGCGAGGCGGCTTCGCTGCTCAACCAGGTGGCTGGCCTGTCGCCGGGGAGCATGGCGCAGGTCGACCTTCTGCGCGGCGGCAAGCCACTCGTTGCCAATGTCGAGATCGGGCGGCGGCCGACCGAGGCGCGGCGACGTCCGGCACCGAACTGAACAACAGCATCACGCGGTGCTCAGATTGCGGCGCTTGGCTCGACGCGGGGCGCCACGCGGCCCTTGGTGAGGCCCCTCAGACCGCCTTGGCGATGAAGCGTCCGGCGAGGACGTCATGCAGGAGTTCGGGCGGCACTGCGGCGCTCACGACCGCCTCACCCAGCGCTTTGAGCAGGATGAAGCGGATGCGGCCGGCCTCGACCTTCTTGTCCTGCGCCATCAGGTCGAGGTAGCGCTCGACACCGAAGTCGGGCGCCTGCAAGGGCAGGCCGGCGCGGCGGAACAGCTCGGCGATGCGCGCGACATCGGCCTCGCCGATCCAGCCCAGCCCGCGCGAGGTCTCGGCCGCCAGCAGCGTCCCCGCAGCCACAGCATGGCCATGCAGCCAGTTGCCGTAGCCGGCGGCGGTCTCGATGGCATGGCCGAACGTATGGCCGAGGTTGAGCAGCGCCCGTACCCCGCCCTCGTGTTCGTCTTCGGCCACCACCTCGGCCTTGTTGCGACAAGAGCGCTCGATCGCTTCGATGAGTGCACCGGTGTCGCGCGCGACCAAGGCCGCGATGTGCGCCTCGAGCCATTCGAGGAAGGGCAGGTCGCGGATCAACCCGTATTTGATGACCTCCGCGAGTCCGGCCGCGAGTTCCGCATCGGGCAGTGTGCCAAGCGTGTCGGTGTCGGCCAACACCAGACGCGGCTGGTAGAACGCGCCGATCATGTTCTTGCCGAGCGCGTGGTTGACCCCGGTCTTGCCGCCGACCGACGAGTCGACTTGCGACAGCAACGTCGTCGGCACCTGGATGAATGGCACGCCGCGCAGGTAGGTCGCCGCAGCGAAACCGGTGAGGTCGCCGATGACGCCGCCCCCCAGAGCGATCAAGGTGGTCTTGCGCTCGCAGCGCGCCCGCAGCAGGCCGTCGAACACCTGATCAAGCGTATCGAGCGTCTTGTAGGCCTCGCCGTCGGGCAGCACGATCTCGGTCACGGCGACGCCGGCCGCGCGCAGCGGGGCCGTGAAGCGCGCCATGTACAGCGGTGCGACAGTGGTGTTGGAGACCACCGCGACGCTCCGTGCCGCGAGGTGCGGGAGGACGAGGTCCGCGCGCCCGAGCAGGTCTGGCCCGATGTGGATCGGGTAGCTGCGCTCGCCAAGCTCGACGGTCAGTGATCGCATGCCTCGGCCTCCTCGCCAAACGCCGCACGGCCGGCATCAACGCTGCCGTCGGCTGCGGTGGTGATACGCGTGACGATGTGACGCGCCAATTTGCTTGCACTCTGGCGGCCGGTGTCGACGGTCAGATCGGCGACCTCGCGGTACCACGGGTCACGCTCGCGGTAGAGCTGCAACAGACGCCCGCGCGGGTCGGCGGTCTGCAGCAATGGTCGCGAGCGGTCGTTGCGCAGGCGCACGAACAGGTTCTCTGGACGGGCGTGCAGATAGATGACGAAACCGCGTGCTGCGAGGTCGCGGCGGTTGTCCGGGTCGATCACCGCACCACCACCGGTGGCGAGGACGATGCGGTCGCGTTCGGTGAGTTCGTGGATGACCTTGCGCTCGCGGGCGCGGAAACCCGCCTCGCCCTCGAGCTCGAAGATGGTCGCGACGGGCACGCCATTGCGCGCCTCGATCTCGTGGTCGCTGTCGACGAAGGCAAGGCCGAACTCGCGCGCCAGCAGGCGACCGATGGTGGACTTGCCGGCCCCCATGAGGCCGACCAAAAAGATGCGCGAGACGCTCGACATGGGTGGATTCTAAACGAGCGCGGCCGACCACCCCCGCGCCACCGGTTCGGTCGCGCATGCATCGCTGGGGATGCGGCAGGATGGCAGCGGGAAGCGGCACGGGTGGCGTTCCGATCCCGCGGCAGATCAGGGCGCCGCAGCGTCCGGGCGTTCGCCTGCGGCCACCTCGGGCAACGGCGCCTGCTCGACGATGCGCGGCGTGACAAAGATCAGCAGCTCGGTCTTGTCGGTCTGCTCGGCGCTGCTGCGGAACAGCCGGCCGACCACCGGCACGCTGGCCAACCAGGGCACGCCCGCGCGGTTCTTTTGCAAGGACTCGGTGAGGATGCCGCCGATGACCACCGTGCCGCCATTCTGCACGCGCACTTGGGTCTGGATCTGCTTGGTGTCGATCGGCGGGCCGAAGGTGGTGACGTTGGCGAAGTTCGGCGAATCCTTGTTGACCCGCAGGTTCATGATGATGTGGCCGTCCGGCGTGATCTGCGGCCGCACACGCAAGGACAGCGTCGCCTTCTTGAAGGTCACGGCGGTCGCACCACTCGACGTGGCGAGCTGGAACGGCACCTCGCTGCCCTGCTCGATCACCGCCTCCTCCTGGTCAGCGGCGATGACGCGTGGGCTCGACACCACGCGACCGCGACCATCGGCCTCAAGCGCGCTGACCTCGAGGTTGAGAAAGCGCGTCAGCCCGGCGTTGAACAGCGACAGGCTGAAAGCGCCTGGCGCTGCACCGCGGATCGCGGCAGCCGGGAGGTTGACCATGAGCGACTGCGCCAGTGCATCGGTGGCATCGGGCAAGGCCGGCTCGGGGGCGGCGGTATTGGACGGCAGGTCGTACTGGCCGGTCTGGCCGGCGACGCCGCCACCGCCAGCCAGCCCACCGCCCGGCAGCAAACGCGTCTTGCCTCCGACGCCAGGCACGCGGCCGCGCGCACTCGAAAGATCGTTGATGCCGAGCCGCGCACCGAGATTGCGGCCGAAGGTGTCGACCGCCTCGACGATGCGCGCCTCGATCATCACCTGTCGCAATGGCACGTCGGTGTCGGCCACCAGGCGGCGGACCTCGGCTAGACGCGCTGCGGTGTCCTGCACGAAGACACGGTTGGTTCTCACATCAGCGAGAACCACGCCACGCTTGGAGAGGATGCGGTTGCCCTGGTCGCCGAGCAGCGCACGAAACGCCTCGGCGCGCTGGTAGTGCAGCTGGATGCTGGCACTGCTCAGAGGCTCGATCTCGGCGCGCTGCGCCTCTACCGTCTGCATCTGGCGCTCGCGTTGCAGCAATTCCTCGCGCGGGGCGACCAGGATGAGGTCGCCGATGCGGCGCTGGTCGAGGTCACGGCTGGCAAGCACCATCTCCAGCGCTTGCGGCCACGGCACGTCGTTGACACGCAGGCTGACGGTGCCGACCACCGATTCGGAGGCCACGATGCTGATGCCCGCGAAATCGGCGATCGCCTCGAGCACGGCACGCACGTCGGCGTTGCTGAACTGCATGTTGATGCCGGCGGTGGGCTCCGCCGGAGGTGTTGCGCTCGCCAAAGACGCGGAAGCAAACAAAGCGACAACAAAGCAGCCCGCCGCAGCCGCACGGCATCTTTGCAAGAGACCCATCGGCCAGCTCATCGCAACGCCTCGGTTTCCAGGCCGTCGAGTCGCAGGCTGCGCTGCGCACCGGCCACCCCGGTGAATACAACTGCGCCGTGCCCGATGCTGGCAAGCTGAAGACGCGTGCCTGGCAGCGTCTCGCCGTGCCGCAAACTCACCGCGCCGATGCCCGGCAACTCAAGCAGGGCGCTGACCCTGTCACCGCTGCCGATGATGCCCACCAGCCGCATGCCAGACAGCGCGTCTGGCGCAGTGCGGCGCGACGCAGATACAACGGAGCCTGTCGCAGTCTTCTCGGCTGGCTTGAGCACGATCGGCACGTCGGACAATGCTGCAAAGGCATGGTCCGGGATGCGCCCCCATGCGCTGTCATCAGCATCGATGCGGACACCAGAGCCGGTTGCGGAGACGGCCCGACGACCCGTCGCGTCCCGAACACTCCGGGTGTGGCCGACGGGCGCACGCCCCGGTGCGACGGGGCGCCCGGCAGATTCCGTCACGCTACCCCGCGCGGCGGACTGCGCCTGCAGGGATGCCCGGTCGTGGACGCGCAACTTGAGGCTGCAGAGCGGTCGCGCGGGGTCATTGCCAGCCTCCAGCGACAGTGCGAGCCACTCGAGCGCAGGGCCGGATTCGGTGATGCCGTGCAGGAACCGCGCCAGTTCGTTGGGGCGTCCCTGCGCTTGCACCGACAAGGCCAGCGCCCCGGGCGCCGGCGACATGCCCTGCGAGGGCGGGGCAGCCTCCGGCCGGAACTGCAGCAGGGCGACGCGGGAGACTTGGGCCACGGACTCCGCCAAAGCCAGCAAGCTCGACGAGTCCGGCGTCAGGGAAGCGACGCGGCCCTCCAGGCGACGCAAGGCATCTGCGTCGGTGTGCTCAGCTTGTGCACGATGGCGATGTGTCATGCCGTCCTGCCCCCTCGCCGTCAGCGCACCCGGCGGACGCGCCATCATGCGCGATCCCGGCGACTGCGCGTGCTGCGCCGTGGCGACGAGGCCCGCCAGGTGCACTCCGGCGACATGCTGGCGCTCGAACAGCGTCATACAGCGCGTCACGGATACGCCGAGCAACAACACGG
>DALYGT010000053.1:0-1716 GCA_031971375.1 Burkholderiales bacterium
CGGGGCCGGTGGAGATCATGTCGACCGGCACCTCGCACAGCGCCTCGATGCGCTTGAGGTAGCGCTGCGCGTTGGCCGGCAGGCGGTCCCAGTCGCACACACCCTGCGTACTCTCCTTCCAGCCCGGCATCTCCTCGTAGACCGGTTCGACGGTCTGCAGCGACTCCGCGCCGACCGGGAGGATATCGGCCACGTTGCCATCCGGCATGCGATATCCGACGGCGATGCGCACATCCTCGACGCCATCGAGCACGTCGAGCTTGGTCACGCACAGGCCCGTCACGCCATTGATCTGGATCGAGCGCTTGAGCGCGGCGGCGTCGAACCAGCCGACGCGACGCGCGCGGCCGGTGGTCGAGCCGAACTCGTTGCCCTTGGTCGCCAGATGCTTGCCGATCGCGTCGTCGAGTTCGGTGGGGAACGGCCCGCTGCCGACGCGCGTGGTGTAGGCCTTGGTGATGCCGAGCACGGCGTGCAGGGTGTGCGGGCCGACGCCGGCGCCGGCGCTGGCAGCGCCCGCCAGGCAGTTGCTGCTGGTGACGAACGGATAGGTGCCATGGTCCACGTCCAGCAGCGTACCCTGCGCGCCTTCGAACAGCAGGTTGTGGCCGTCGCGGTTGGCCTCGTAGAGCAGGCGCGGCACGTCGGCGATCATCGGCCGGATGCGCTCGGCCAGATGCAGGGCCTCGTCGAGCGTCTGCGCAAAATCAACCACCGGCGCTCGGAAGTAGTGCTTGAGCACGAAATTGTGGAAGTCGAGCACCTCGCCGAGCTTGGCAGCGAGCCGCTCGCGATGGAACAGATCCTGCAGGCGCACCGCGCGGCGGGCGACCTTGTCCTCGTAGCAGGGGCCGATGCCGCGACCGGTGGTGCCGATCTTGGCCGAGCCGCGCGCGGCCTCGCGCGCCTGGTCCACCGCGACATGGTACGGCAGGATCACCGGACAGGCTTCGGAGATGCGCAGTCGGCTGGCGACGTCGACGCCGGCCTTGTGCAAGGTGTCGATCTCTTCGAGCAGTGCCTGCGGACTCACCACCACGCCGTTGCCGATGTAGCAGGCTACGCCCTCGCGCAGGATGCCCGAGGGGATCAGGTGCAGGACGGTCTTCTTGCCGCCGATGACCAGTGTGTGGCCGGCGTTGTGGCCGCCCTGGAAGCGCACCACACCCTGCGCATGGTCGGTCAGCCAGTCGACGACCTTGCCCTTGCCCTCGTCACCCCACTGGGTACCGATCACCACCAGATTGCGTGCTGCCATTGCCTGTATTTCCTTGAGATGCGTGTGCCGAACGCTCAACGCGCGCGGGGTTGCGGCGCCGGGAGCAGCCGCACGAGTTCCTTGAGATCGACGCTGAAGCCGGTGGCGGGTCGCGCGCGACCGAAGGCGCGACCGACCTCATCGTAACGTCCCCCATTTGCAATGGGGTCGGTACCGCCCTGCGCGTAGACCGAGAACACCAGCCCGCTGTGGTAGCTGAAGCCGCGCAGCTCGCCAAGGTCGCAGCTGAGCGATACCGGCAAGCCTGCCAGACCCTCCGCGACCTGACGCATGGCTGCCAGCGCAGACTGCACCGCCGGCAGCGGCGGAAGCTCAGTGGCGGCGCGGTCGAGCACATCCACACCGCCATAGAGGTGACAAAGCCGCGCCAACGCGTCGGCGTGTGCCAGACCACGCGCCTCCTGCGCCACGATATCGGCCTGCTTGGAAGCGATGAG
>DALYGT010000053.1:1816-7514 GCA_031971375.1 Burkholderiales bacterium
GTGCCAGACCACGCGCCTCCTGCGCCACGATATCGGCCTGCTTGGAAGCGATGAGTGGCAGCAGGCGCGCGGCGGTGTCGGCTGGCGCGTCGGCGACGAGTGCGCGAAAGATGCCGGCGTGGCCAAAATCGAGCAGCATCGGCGGCAGGCCGGCGGACACCTCGCGCAGCGCGGCGAGGCTGCCGATCATCAGGCGCAGCACCTCGAGGTCGGCGCCGATATCGCCATCACCATACAACTCCGCGCCGACCAGATAGGGCTCGCGCGAATGGTGCATGGCCGAGGGTCGCGCCTGCAACACTTGCCCGGCGTAGCACAGCCGCGTCACCCCGCTCTCGGCCAACAAATGTGCGTCGATGCGCGCCGTCTGCGGCGTGATGTCTGCGCGCACGCCGAGCAGGCGGCCGCTGAGCGGGTCGGTGAGCTTGAAGGTCTGGGCATCGAGGTCAGCCCCCGTACCTGTGAGCAGGGAGTCGAGGAACTCGACGAGCGGCGGCGCCACCAGCTCGTAGCCAGCTGTGTCGAAAGCGTCGAGCAGGCTGCGGCGGATGGTCTCCATCTGCCGCGCCCGGCCGGGCAGCACGTCCTCGATCTGGTCGGGCAGGACCCAGTTGCGCATGAGAGGACGGCTCGTGAAGGGCTGAGAAGGCGCCAAGTCAGCGCGACTGGCGCTTCATGAAGCGGAAGAAGTCGCTGGACGGGTCCAGTACCAACACGTCGGAGCGGTCCTTGAAGCTGGAGCGATAGGCCTCCAGGCTGCGATAGAAGGCGTAGAAATCAGGGTCGGCACTGTAGGCACGGCCGTAGATCTCGGTGGCCCGAGCGTCGCCAAGACCCTTGATTCGCTGCGCCTCGCGGTAGGCCTCGGCGAGGATGACCTCACGCTGCTTGTCGGCATCGGCGCGGATGCGCTCGCTCTCGGCCGAGCCGGTCGAACGCAATTCGTTGGCGACACGCTTGCGCTCGGCCTCCATGCGGCGGAACACCGATTCGCTGACCTCGACTGGCAGTTCGACGCGCTTGATGCGCACGTCGACCACCTCGACGCCGATCTTCTGCGCCTCGGCATTGGCGGTCTCGCGCATCGCCACGGTGATCTTGTCACGCTCGCCGGAGACAACGTCGCGAACGGTGCGGCTGCCGAACTCGTCGCGCAGACTCGAGTTGATGGTCTGCGACAGGCGCGTGGCGGCGCGGGTCTCATCGCCGTTGACCGAGATGTAGAACTGGCGGACGTCCTTGATGCGCCATTTGACGTAGCTGTCGACCAGCACGTTCTTCTTCTCCGAGGTGATGAAGCGCTCGGGTTCCGGTGCGTCGAGGGTGAGGATGCGGCGATCGTAGAACCGCACGTTCTGCACCAACGGCAGCTTGAAGTGCAGCCCCGGTGTCTCGACCGTGCTCACCACTTCGCCAAGCTGGAACACGATGGCGCTCTGGCGCTGATCGACGGTGTAGACCGAGCCGAGCAGCAGGATCAGCGCGAACAGGGTGGCGACCACCAGGCTGATGACGTTGCGGTTCATGGACGGGCCTCCCGGTCACGGCTGCGCAGGGCATCGCGCGAGCGGTCATCCGGCACCGCGCGGGCCGGCGCCGGCTCGGATGCGCGCGGTGCCTCGGCTGCAGCGGTGGCGGGTGTGCCACCGGCGGCGCTGGCGGCGATGAGCTTGTCGAGCGGCAGGTAGAGCAGGCTGCCACCACCCTGCTTCTGGTCAACCAACACCTTGCTGGTGCTCGAGTAGATCTGCTGCATGGCGTCGATGTAGAGGCGCTCGCGCGTCACGCCGGGCGCCTTCTTGTACTCGGCGAGCAGCGCAGAGAAGCGAGACGCGTCACCCTCAGCCTTGGCGATGACCGAGTTCTGGTAGCCCTTGGCCTCCTCCAGCAGACGCGAAGCCGTACCGCGCGCCTTGGGCACCACGTCGTTGGCGTAGGCCTCGCCCTCGTTCTTCTGCCGCTCGCGGTCCTGACCGGCCTTGACGGCGTCGTCGAAAGCCGCCTGGACCTGCTCGGGCGGCTGCGCGCTCTGCATGGTGACGCGGCTGATCGCCACGCCCGTCTTGTAGCGGTCGAGGATCTGCTGCATCAGCGCCTGTGCGTCGCGCGCCACCTGCTCGCGGCCCTCGTAGATGACGAAGTCCATCTTGGACTTGCCGACCGTCTCGCGGATCGCCGTCTCGGCCGCCTGCAGCACCGACTCCTCGGGGTTGCGGTTGCTGAAGACGAAGTCCTCGGGGCTCTTGAGCACGTACTGCACCGCGAACTGCAGGTCGACGATGTTCTCGTCGTCGGTGAGCATCAGGGATTCTTTGAGCACCTTGCTGCGCACGTTGCCGCGGTAGCCGAGCTCCAGCGTGCGGACCTGCGAGATGTTCACCACCTCGACCTGTTCGACCGGATAAGGCAGGTGCCAGCGCAGACCCGGGGTGGTGGTCTCGGCGTACTTGCCGAAGCGCGTGACAACACCGCGCGCGCTTTCGTCGACGATGTAAAACCCGGAGGCGATCCAGATGGCAGCAATGATGCCGGCAATGAGCGCGATGCCAGCGCTGCCGGGTCCGGACACGCCGCCGCCCGACGCACCACCGCTCTTGCCGCCAAACAGGCGTCGCAAGGGTTCGGTGAAGCCGCGAAAGACCTCGTCGAGGTCGGGCGGACCTTCGCGGCCGCCGTTACGGCGCCCCCACTGCGGATCGTTCTGCGACATCGGTGTCCTGGGATCGGGATGGTTGCTGCTGAAAGAGGGGTTGCGGCCCGGAAGGTTCCGCGGCAAAGCCGGCGAGCGCCTCGCGCAGACCGGCCACACCATCCCCGGTGGCGGCAGACAACCAGACGCGGCGGATGCTACCACAGTCGTCCTGCTCGATCCTTGGCGGCTGGTCAAGGCGGTCGACCTTGTTCATGACCAGCCACTGCGGCACATCGCCGGCACCGATCTCGTGCAGCACCTGATCGACCGCCTCGATCTGCAGGTCGCGGTCGGGGTGGGACGCGTCGACCACATGCAACAAGAGGTCGGCGTGGATGGTCTCCTCGAGCGTGGCGCGGAACGCCGCCACCAGCGTCGTCGGCAGGTGGCGGATGAACCCGACCGTGTCGGAGATGACGACCTGCCGCCCCTCGCCGACATGGACGCGACGCGAGGTGGTGTCGAGGGTCGCGAACAGCTGGTCGGCAGCATAGGCGCCGGCGCTGGTGAGCCGGTTGAACAACGTTGACTTGCCGGCGTTGGTGTAGCCGACCAGGCTGATGTTGAGACTGCCGGATCGCGCCCGCGCGCGCCGCTGCGTGGTGCGCTGCCCCTGCACGCGGGCGAGCCGCTGCTTGAGCAACTTGACGCGGTCGCCGATCAGGCGGCGGTCGGTCTCGAGCTGGGTCTCGCCAGGGCCGCGCAGGCCGATACCGCCCTTCTGCCGCTCCAAGTGGGTCCAGCCGCGGATCAAGCGGGTCGAGAGACGCTCGAGCTGGGCGAGTTCGACCTGCAACTTGCCCTCGGCGCTCCGTGCGCGCTGAGCAAAGATGTCGAGGATGAGCCCGGTGCGGTCGATGACCGTGACGCCGACGGCTTTCTCGAGGTTGCGCTGCTGTACCGCGCTGATGTCGTGGTTGACCACCACCACGGTGGCTTCGAGGCGCTTGACCGCATCGGCCACTTCGGCGGCCTTGCCCTGGCCGATGAACAGCGCCGGGTCGGGTTCGCGGCGGCTGCCTTCGATGGCCTCGAGCACCTCCACGCCAGCGCCGCTGACCAACAGGCGCAACTCCTCGAGGCTCTCGCGCGACTCGGCGCGACCAAGGTCGAGACTGACCAGCACCGCCCGGTCTGGCGGCTTCTGCAGCGTGGCGTGCGTGGCCGAAGACTTGCCGGTCAGGAGCCGGACTCCTCGGTGGTCTGGATCGACACCGCGCGCGCCGGGACCACGGTCGAGATGGCGTGCTTGTAGACCATCTGCGTCACGGTGTTGCGCAGCAGGACCACGTACTGGTCGAACGACTCGATGTTGCCTTGCAGCTTGATGCCATTGACGAGGTAGATCGAGACCGGGATGTGTTCCTTGCGCAACGTGTTGAGGAACGGATCCTGAAGCAACTGGCCCTTGCCGCTCATCCTTGTTTCTCCTTGGAATCGTTATTTCGGTGAGTCTTTCGGGTAACTGCCGGAACATCGTTTGGGCATCCAACTCTAGCCCAAGACAGGCAGGGCGTGTTCAACGCCGGCGCGAAGGTTTGTCCGCGAACGGATTCTCGCCCTGGCGGAAGCTCACCCGCAGCGGCGTGCCCTGCAGCCTGAAGGCATCGCGGAAGCAGTGTTCCAGATAACGGCGGTAGCTGTCGGGCATGCTCTCCACTGCGTTGCCGTGGACAACGATCACCGGCGGGTTGCTGCCGCCCTGGTGGGCGTAGCGCGGCTTGGGCCGCTGCAGGCCGCTGCGCGGCGGCGACTGGCGCGTCACCGCCTCTTGCAGGACGCGCGTCAGGCGCGGCGTCGGCAGCTTGGCCATGGCGGCGGCGTAGGCACCGCGCACAGCGGTCATGAGCGGGCCGATGCCGCTGCCCTTGAGCGCCGAGATGTGGCACAGGCGGGCGAACGACAGGAAATGCAGCTTGCGCTCGAAGTCGCGCATCACCTGTTCGCGCTGGTCGGCCTTGAGGCCGTCCCACTTGTTGAGCGCGACCACCAGCGAGCGGCCGGCATCCAGAATGAAGCCGGCCAGATGCGCATCCTGATCAGAGACATCCTGCTGCGCGTCGAGCACCAGTACGCAGACATTGGCGTCCTCGATCGCCTGCAGGGTCTTGATCACCGAGAACTTCTCGATCGCCTCGCTGACCTTGCCGCGGCGGCGGATACCCGCAGTGTCGATGACGGTATAGGGCTTGCCATCGCGCACGAAGTCGATGGCGATGCTGTCGCGCGTGGTGCCCGGCTGGTCGAAGGCGATGACGCGCTGCTCGCCGATCAGCTGGTTGACCAGTGTGGACTTGCCCACGTTGGGCCGGCCGATGATGGCGATGCGCGGGTGGTCGGGGCGCTCGTCGAGGCCCTCGGCAGCGTCAGCGCCTGGAATCGGCATGCTGAGGTCGACGAGTTCGGCGACACCGTCGCCGTGCGCCGACGAGATCGCCACCGGATCGCCGAGACCAAGCTCGTGAAACTCGGCGGTGACCACTGCGCTGCGCATGCCCTCGGCCTTGTTGACCACCAGCCAGACTTGCCGGCCGCTGCGGCGTAGCTCCTGCGCGATGACCTGGTCCTGCGCGTTGAGGCCCTCGCGGCCATCGACGATGAACCAGACCACGTCGGCCTCGACAATGGCCTGGCGCGTCTGCGCTGCCATCTCGGCGTAGATGCCGGTCTCGGCATCGGGCTCGAGCCCGCCGGTATCGATGACGATGAAGCTGCGCTCGCGGACGCGCGCCTTGCCGTAGTGGCGGTCGCGGGTCAGGCCCGGCAGGTCGGCGACCAGCGCATCCCTTGAACGGGTAAGCCGGTTGAACAGCGTCGACTTGCCGACATTGGGACGCCCGACCAGGGCCAGGGTGGTCTTCAATGCCGGGTCACTGCGCCGCGTCGACGTCGAGCATGGCGAGCGTGCCGTCGCGCGTGGCCACGAGTACGCCGGCCGGGGTCTGGATCGGATTGAGCAGGATCTGCGAGCTGTCGACCTGGGTGCGCGAGCGCAACACGCCGTTG